>JALQUE010000161.1 GCA_023260815.1 Roseovarius sp. | reverse complement strand
GTATCCGCGACAAGGACGGGCGTGCCCTGACCCTGAGCTTTCAGACATCAACCAATGCGGTGCGTCAGGATTTTCAGGCTGTCATCAAGCATTGGTGGGCACAGATCGGCGTCGGGACAGAGTTGCGCAACATCAATGCCGCGGTGTTTTTCGGCAGCGACCCGGCAAGCCCGGACACGTTCCAGAAATTCCATGCCGATGTGCAGATGTTCGCCTCGATGTTCGATGGCACCGATCCCGAGGCGTTTCTGCGCAACTGGCGTTGCGACAGGATCCCCAGCCCCGACACGGGCTGGCAGGGCAGCAATGTGCCCAGATTTTGCGATGCGGGCTATGACGCGCTGACCGAGACGCTGGCACGCACGGGCGCGCCCGAGGGGCGTGCGCGGCTGGTGCGCGCGTTGAATGACAGGCTGGTGCAGGATCACGTTCTGGTGCCGCTGGTGGCGCGGGGGCGTGTCTCGGGGCGGGCGCGCACCTTGGCGGGCGTCGAGATCAACCCATGGGACAGTGAATTCTGGAACATCGCGCAGTGGCACAGGCGGATCGAATGACGCGGATCGGCGGCCTGATCCGGAGCGCGGGACGCGCCGGGGCGACGCTGCTGATCTTTGCGCTGGCGATCTTTGCGCTGATGGAGTTGGCGCCGGGCGATCCAATGGCGCAGGTGCCGATGACCGTGCCAGACGAGGTCAGGCAAGAGATGCGCCTTGCGCTTGGCCTGGGAGAGCCTGCGCCCATGCGGTTTGCCCTGTGGCTGTGGCAGCTTTGCGTGATCGAGCCGCTGGCGGGGCTGGATGCCGTGCTGGGCACACAATTGGCGGACGGAAAACCGCGCATCCTGAGCTGGCAGGCCCGCGCGCCGGTGATGGAGATAATCGCAGCGCATCTACCGCAGACGCTGTGGGTGGTCGGGCTGGCTTATGCGGTTGGGGTGGCGATCGCGTTGCCGCTTGGCATCTGTCAGGCATGGCGGCAGCATTCGGTCTTTGACCGGACCGGCACCGCGTTGAGCATGCTGGCCTATTCTGTGCCACCGTTCCTGTCGGGCGTGGTGCTGATCGCGGTTTTTTCGGTCTGGCTTGGCTGGCTGCCGTCGATCTACGACACGACCCATGCGGTGCGCGACTGGTCCGATCTGTGGGTGCAGGCGCGGCAGATGATCCTGCCGGTTGCAGTGCTGGCGGTGCAGACCACAGCGCTGATCGCGCGCTACACGCGGGCGGCGGTGCTGGAGAACCTGCAGATGGATCATGTGCGCACCGCCCGATCCAAGGGACTGAGCGAAGCGGCCGTGCTGGCGCGCCATGTGCTGCGGCAGTCGATGATCCCGGTCGTCACGGTGATTGCACTTGGCCTGCCGCAAGTTTTCGGCGGCGCGGTGGTGACCGAACAGATCTTTCTGGTCAACGGGCTGGGGCATCTGCTGATCGCGTCGATCGAGGCCAATGACCTGCCGGTGGTGCGCACGGTGACCTTCCTGATGGCGGTGCTGATCGTGCTGGCCAATCTGGCCGCCGATGTGACCTGCCGCCTGCTGGACCCGAGGATCGGCGCCCATGGTTGAGCCTGTCGCGCACCGCTCTGCCGCAGTCATGGCGACCGTCCGGCGCCCATTGCGGCGGCGGATCGGCGCGCATCGGGGGGTCATCGTGGGCGGAGTGCTGTTCGCAATCATTTGCATGGCGGTCTTTCCCGGTGCGATGCTGTGGCCCATCGATCCGACTGCGATAGACCTTGGCAACGGCAATGCCAAAGCCAGTCTGGCGCATCCGCTTGGAACCGATCAGCTGGGACGGGACATGCTGGCCCGGGTGCTGGCGGGGGGGCGCGTATCGATTGCGGTAGGGTTGGCAGCGATGATGGTGGCGCTTGGGGTCGGCACGGTCATCGGGGTCGTGGCGGGCCTGTCGCGGCGGCTGGACGGACCGCTGATGCGGCTGACGGACCTTTTTTTGTCACTGCCGCTGCTGCCGCTGCTTCTGGTGGTGATGATGCTGTTCCGCGAGGCGCTGTCCGAGGGGCTTGGCCCGGAGGCGGGTTTGTTCGTGCTGATTGTCGGGGCTGTGGGGATCACCAGCTGGATGGGTACGGCCCGGATCGTGCGCGCCGAGGTGCTGGCCCTGAAAGAGCGCGATTTCATCCGCGCGGCCCGCGCCATGGGCGTGTCGGACACAAGGCTGATCCTGCGCCATATCCTGCCCAATGTGGCATCGCCGATCATGGTATCGGCCAGCCTTGGGATCGCCAGCGCGATCCTTACGGAATCGGCGCTCAGCTTTCTGGGGTTGGGGTTCCCGCCGGATTTCCCGACATGGGGCCGGCTGGTGAGCGACGCGGCGGTGTATCTTTTCGACTACCCCGGACGGGTCTTTTGGCCCGGGATGGCGATATCGCTGACCGTGCTGAGCGTCACATGGATGGCCGATGCACTTGGTGATGCGCTGGACCCGCGCCGCGCGCCGCCGCGTTAATCCACGGCGTGCTGCGCCTTGGCCACCGCCTGCGTCATGGCCGACAGGAAGCGGCGCACCTCATCTTCGGTGTTGTAATGACAGACCGACACGCGGATGCAGTCCTCAAGCCCGAGCGGCCCAAGGATATTGCCGCAGTAATGGTCGTTCTTGCGGATATGGACCCGGATGCCACTTTCTCGCAGATGCGCGACCAGATCGGCGGAGGCCATGCCCGCAAGCCTGAGCGAAACGACGCCTTCCCGGCCCTCGACCGCCGCGCCGCCAATCACCTGCACGCCCGGCATATCCACCACCCCCGGAAGGTTGCCAGCGCCCTGCAACATGGCGCGCATCAGATGCTCTTCATGGGCGCGGATCGCCTGCCCTGCCGCCTCCAGTCGGGTGCGCCTGTCGGGGCTGTCGGTAAAGGTGGCGCCCAACCAGTCGAGATACTCCACCACATCCGAGAACGTCGCATAAGCACCGGAATCGCGTGTGCCCATTTCCCAGTTGGCGGCGGGGCCGTTCACGATCTGCTCTTTCGGGCACGCGGTCAGGCGGTCCGAGGCCCAGCCCACCCCATAGCCATGACGCGAAAACATCTTGTAGGGGGACAATGCATAGCCATCCGCGCCAATCGCGGCCACATCCACCGCGCCATGGCTGGCATGCTGAATGCCGTCGACGATGATGAAGCACGCGGGCGCGATCTGACGGATTACGGCGGCGACCGCCTCGACATCGACCGACATGCCGGTGACAGGTGATGTATGAACGATGGTGGCCACGCGCGTCTCAGGCGTCAGCGCCGCGCGGTAGGCGTCGGCGGTCACGGTGCCGCTGGCGTCGTCATGGGCCACGCGGACAAGCGGGCGGTCCGTCACCTCGGCCCACCGCGCCATCGCGCTGGCGGAGGCGGGATGTTCCAGCGTCGAGCCAATCATCTGCCCGCCGGCCTGTGCGCCAAGGGCGGCGGTGCGGATCAGCCGGAACAGCACCTCGGTGCCGCTTTCGCCGACAAAGCACTGACCACCGGGCGCATTGAGAAACAGCGCCATGTCGTCCTTGCCGCGCGTGATGGTGGCCATCAGCGCCTGTGACGCGGGATTGTCACGGCCCTGATTGTCCGGATAGCCCGCATGAGCCGCCGAGCTGTCGATCACCGTTTTCAGCCGCAGGGCACCGCCCGCATTCTCGAAGAAAATGCGCGGCCCCTCGAAGGGGCAGGACTCGACATGGGCAAAACGGGAGCGGACGGCCTCCATCAGACCGGGGGTTTCGGCGATCATGCGGGAAAATGTTCCTTCTGAGCGGAGGTGAACGGGGATCATGCCGCAAATGGCGAGGCCGAGCATCTGCGACACGAGAGGGGAATTCAAGTGCCAAGACAAGGCCAACATGCATGGCCTGCGTGCCAAGACGAACCGGCAGCGGTTGACGAGAAAAGGACCGACATGGCCGACGATCCCCAATCGACCGAACACTGCGGCGCTGCGGGCGGCATAATCGGAACAAGTATTCTTCGCTGGTGCAGAAAGTGGAAAATTATCCCATTTGCCGAATGGGTCGAGCCAGCAAACACGCTTGATAATATGTCTATTACAGGCCATTTGGAACGAAATTCCACTCGCAGGAGAAACGCCATGTTCGAAACTCTGGGCTTCGAGACCCTGACCGCGCCGCAAGCGGCGGTCTGGTTCGCACTTGGTCTGGGCGTCGTGTTCGGGGCACTGGCGCAAGTGACACGCTTCTGTTTGCGCCGCGCGCTGGTGGGCGAGGATCGCAGGCAGGCCGCGGGTGTCTGGCTGACCGCGCTGGCGGTGGCGGTTCTGGGCACACAGGCCGCCGTGGCACAAGGCTGGATCGGGTTCGGCGAGCATCGGTTCATGGCGGCGGACCTGCCGATCGTGGCGATTGTCGTGGGGGGCCTGTTGTTCGGCGCGGGCATGATCCTGACACGCGGCTGCGTGTCGCGGATGACGGTTCTGACGGGGTCGGGCAACTTGCGGGCACTGCTGGTGCTGGTTGTGTTCGCGCTGACCGCCCATGCCACGCTGAAGGGTGTTCTGGCCCCGCTGCGCACCACGATCGGGTCGGTCACCTTGGGCTTGGAAAATGCCACATTGCCGGGCAACGCTCTGATCTGGGCCGGGTTGATCGCGCTCGCCGCGCTGATCTACGGGCTGCGGTCGGGCAATCGGGCGGGCACGCTGCTTCTGGCAGCCCTGATCGGGGCGCTGGTGCCGCTTGGCTGGGTCGCCACCGGGTTTGTGCTGCAGGACGAGTTCGATCCGATCGCGATGGAATCGCTGTCGTTCACGTCACCCGCTGCAGATGCGATCTTTTACACAGTCGCCTCAAGCGCGATCCCCGCGAATTTCGGCGCGGGGCTGGTCGGTGGCGTGCTGATCGGCGCGCTGAGTGCGGCGCTGATCTTTGGCAGCTTCCGGTGGCAGAGCTTTGAAAGCCCCGCGCAGACGGGCCGTTATCTGACAGGCGCGGTGATGATGGGTGTGGGCGGCGTTCTTGCAGGGGGCTGCACGGTTGGCGCGGGCCTGTCCGGCATCCCCACCCTGTCGATCGCCGCGCTGCTTGCAATCGGCGCGATCGTGGCCGGTGGCATGCTTATGGACCGTGTCCTGCGCCCGGCGCACCGCCTGTCGGCGGGTATCCAGCCTGCCGAGTGAGGCACAGACACCGCAATTGACATCAGAGTCGAGGGCCCCGGTCGCGATCCGCGCC
>JALQUE010000153.1 GCA_023260815.1 Roseovarius sp. | reverse complement strand
CCAAGCGTCGCCGAGCCGGCCAATGTCCCCAGGATCAGGCTTTCGGGATAACCGCGCGAGCGCAGCTCCGGGATCGACATTTTGCCGATCGTCGCGGCGGTGGCCGCCGACGAGCCCGAAACCGCAGCAAAGATCGCGCAGCCAAGAACATTCACATGCAACAGGCGACCAGGCAGGCCGCCCAGCCATGGCGCAAGGCCGCTGAACATGTCGCGGCTCAGACGGGACCGCAGAAGGATTTCCCCCATCAGAATGAACAGTGGCAGCGCGGTGAGGGACCAGGAATGGCTGTGGCCCCAAAATATCGTGGCAAGGTTCGGTCCGACGGATGCGTTGGAAAAGAACATCAGGGCGATGCCTGCAACTGCGGTCAACGAGAGGGCAATCCAAAGCCCGGAGGCCAGAAAGCCCATCAAGACGACAAGCAGGATCAGGCCGGTGACAGGATCGGACATCAGGTTTCCTTTCCCTGCGCAATAACGGAGGTGCCTGTCATGATGGTCTGGACCAGGCTGTCGAGGATGGCGACAAACAACAGCCCCATACCCACCGCCATGAAGGCTTGTGGAATCCCCAGCGGGATCGGGACAGACCCTGTCGAGACATCGCCGAAATGAACGCTCTCGTAGACGAGGAAGACAATATAGACGCAGGCATACCCCGTCAGGGCCGCCGCCATGGCAAGCGCGATGATTTCGCTGACATGCTGTGCCCGCTCGGACAGGCGGGCCGTGACCAGCGAGACCCGGATATGGCCGCCTGACCGGAAGGTGTAGGGCATGGCCAGAAAGGTCGCGGAGGCCAACATGAACCCGGAGAAATCGCTGTAGGAGGGTATCGTTGACGGCAAAGGCAGGCCAAGAACCCGGGTGGAAAAGTTCAGCAGAACCTGAACACTTATAAGGATCGCAATCGCGAGGATGACGAAGGCCGCTGTCCATCCCGCGGCAAGATAAAGTTGGTCAAGTGTTTTGCGCATGATAACCCCCTGTCTTTTTTGAACTCCCGTCCCAGGCGCGCAAGCCGTGGTAGGGCCAATAGGACGACAGGCCGGCCTTGAGGGCCGGCCTGTACGCAGATCATCAAGCGTTAGTTAATCGCGTCGAGAATGGCGAGCGCGGGTGCCGATGCGTCTGCGCGCCATGTTTCGAGCATCTGGGCGCCGATCTCTTGCAGACCGGTCGTCAACTCGGCGCTCGGGGCGACGATGATCATGCCGTTTTCCTGCATGACCGCCGTTTTGGCTTCGGCTTCGGCGGCGGACATCTCCCAGCCACGGGTCTGGGCGGTGGCTGCAGCCTCGATGACGGCGGCCTGCACGTTTTCGGGCAGGCGCATGAAGGCGCGTTTGTTCACGACCACGATGTTCTTGGGCACCCAGGCATCGATCGGGGTGTAGTGGGTGACAAAGTCCCAGGCCGTCGAGTTTGCGCCGGTCGACGGCGAGGTGATCATCGCTTCGATCTGGCCGGTGGCGAAGGCTTGCGGGATATCCGCGGCCTCGACCTGAACAGGGGATGCGTTGACGAGAATCGCGAATTCTTCGAGAGCGGCGTTGTAGGACCGGAAACGCAGACCCGACAGATCATCGACGGACGCGATTTCGCCGTTAGTGTAAAGCCCCTGAGCCGGCCACGGAACCGAGAACAGCGGCATCAAGCCTTGAGCATCCAGCAGTTCGGTGATGACGGGCTGTTGTGCGGCCCACAGGGCGGCGGCATCCGCATAGCTGGTCGCAAGGAAGGGTTGGCTGTCCAGACCATAGGCCGAATCTTCATTTTCCAGGGTCGACAGGAAGAATTCACCGATCTGGACCTGACCGGCGCGCACGACATTCTTGATCTCGGAATGGGGGAAAAGCGATCCGCCCGAATGCACCGTGATCGTCAGTTCTCCGTTCGTGGCGGTCGCGACATCTTGGGCGAATTGCGCAATGTTCTGCGTGTGAAACGTCGAGTCGCCGTAGGGGGTTGGCATGTCCCAGGTTTCGGCCGTCGCGATGGAAGCGGCGCTGATGCTGAGAGTGGCCGCAAGGATGTAGTGTTTCATACTCGTCTCCTGACTGTTGGATGTGTCACCTCAGTTTTGTCTGAGGCTGTCGTATTTCTACGTTGACAAATTGTCAGTGTTTTAATTACAAATCAACAGGTTTTTGCGTGGGAGTTGCGAATGAGCAAGGATTTTTCTGGCACCTGGGATTTCTGGGTCGATCGTGGTGGCACATTTACTGACATCGTGGCGTGTACACCGTCAGGTGAGTTGAAGTCGCACAAGTTACTGTCGGAAAATCCTGAAATCTATCAGGATGCCGCCGTTCACGGTATCCGCGAGATGCTTGGTTTGGCTGACGGTGATCGTGTTCCCGCTGATCTGATTGGTGCGGTCAAGATGGGGACGACCGTGGCCACCAACGCGCTTCTGGAGCGCAAGGGCGAGCCTACGGTCCTGCTGATCACCCGCGGCTTTCGTGATCTTTTGCGAATCGGATATCAGAACCGGCCCGATCTTTTCGCGCTGGACATACAATTGCCCGAACTTCTGTATGCGGACGTGATCGAGGTGGATGAGCGTCTGGATGCCGACGGTAACGTGCTGACGCCGTTGAACCTACGCGCGACGCGCGATGCCCTGTGCAAGGCATATGGTAAGGGTTATCGGTCTGTCGCGGTTGCCCTGCTGCACAGCTACCGCAACCCGGAGCATGAAAGGAAAGTGGGCGAAATGGCCGTGCAGCAGCGGTTTTCGCAAGTCTCTCTCAGTCATGAGGCAAGCCCGCTGATCAAACTGGTGTCGCGCGGCGATACGACTGTGGCAGATGCCTATCTGACACCGATCCTGCGCCGGTATGTCAATCAGGTCCGGGACGCGCTTGGCGTGGGAACGGTCGAGCGGCTGATGTTCATGCAATCCAACGGCGGTTTGACGGATGCGGACCTGTTCAATGGGCGCGATGCGATCTTGTCCGGCCCGGCTGGCGGTGTCGTCGGTATGGTGGGCACGGCCCGCGCGGATGGTTTTGACAGGCTGATCGGATTCGACATGGGCGGCACCTCGACCGATGTGTGCCATTTCGCGGGCGATTTCGAGCGCAGCTTCGAAACCGAGGTTGCAGGGGTTCGGATGCGCGCGCCTATGATGAACATTCACACGGTCGCTGCGGGGGGTGGATCGATTCTGGGCTTTCGACACGGGCGCCTTCAGGTCGGCCCCGAAAGTGCCGGCGCCAATCCCGGGCCGGCCTGTTACAGGCGCGGTGGCCCGTTGACCGTGACGGACTGCAATGTGGTTCTTGGCAAACTTCAGCCCGATACATTTCCGGCGATCTTCGGCCCGCGCGGCGATGAACCTCTGGATGAGGATGCCCCGCGCGCCAAATTCGAAGCCCTGGCCGCCGAGATTGCCTTGGCGACGGGCCGTCCCCCAATGTCGGTCGAGGCCTTGGCCGAAGGTTTCCTGCGGATCGCGGTCGACAACATGGCCAATGCAATCAAGGAGATCAGCGTTGCGCGCGGCTATGATGTCACGGGCTACACCTTGAATTGTTTTGGCGGTGCTGGCGGGCAACATGCCTGTCTTGTGGCCGATGCGCTTGGTATCAAATCGGTGTATCTGCACCCGTTTGCGGGGGTCTTGTCGGCATTGGGCATGGGGCTGGCTGATATCGTGGCCATGCGCGAACGTCAGCTTGACGTGCCCGTGACCGATCACACGACGATCACTGCCGCCTCCGAGGCGTTGGCCCACGAGGCGGTGGCCGAAGTGATTGCGCAGGGTGTTTCCAGAACGCAGATCGACACACGCGTGAAGGTTTATCTGCGGGCAGGCGCATCGCAGACCACCTTGCCGGTCGCATTGGCCGCCGCCGATGCCATGATCGAGACGTTTCTTGCCGTTCACGAAACCGAATTCGGATTTCGCCCGGACGCGTCCGACATCACCGCGGAAATGGTCTCGGTCGAAGCGGTCGGGGTGTCGGGTGCCAATGCGCGTTTGCCCAACGGGCCTGACGGTGATGGCGCGACCGGATCGGCGCGGATGTGGTCGCAGGGTGCGTTTCGGCCCGTGCCCACCCATGACCGGACCCGGATGGGACTTGGCACCCGGATCGTTGGGCCCGGCATCATCAATGAACCGACCGGCACGACCGTTCTTGAACCGGGATGGGAGGCCGAATGCATCGCCGGGGGATCGCTTGTGCTGCGCCGGACCGTGGCCCTGTCGCGCGTGCAGGCAATCGGGACAAGCGTCGATCCGATTATGCTTGAAGTGTTCAACAACCTTTTCATGTCCATCGCGGAACAGATGGGGGCGACGCTTGCCAAAACGTCGGCCTCCATCAACATAAGGGAAAGACTTGATTTTTCCTGTGCGATCTTTGACGCGGCGGGCGATCTTGTCGCCAATGCGCCGCATGTGCCGGTGCATCTGGGGTCCATGAGCGCGAGTGTGAAATCCATCCTTCGTGAAAACACGGGCGCGATAAAACCCGGCGACGTCTTCATGATGAACGATCCGTTCAACGGGGGCACCCATCTGCCGGACGTAACGGTGGTGACGCCTGTGTTCGATGCCACCGGTCAGGAGATCGATTTCATTGTCGCGTCGCGCGGGCATCATGCCGATATCGGCGGCAAGACGCCGGGATCGGCGCCGCCCGACAGCCGCCATATCGACGAGGAAGGCGTTTTGATCCGCAACTTCCGGCTGGTCGAGGCCGGGCAACTGCGCGAGACCGAGACCCGCGCTTTGCTGGGGTCCGGCCCTTGGCCTTGCCGCAATATCGATCACAACCTTGCCGACCTGACGGCGCAGATCGCGGCCAATGCCACTGGTGTCGCGGGTTTGAACAAGGCCGTGACCCAGTTCGGGCGCGAGGTGGTCCAGGCCTATATGCGGCATGTGCAGGACAATGCGGAAGAATCGGTGCGTCGTGTCCTTGGCGTGCTTGAGGATTGCAGGTTTGTCTATGCCCTGGACAGCGGAGCCGAGATCCGCGTTGCGATCTCGGTGGACAAGACTGACCGTTCGGCGCGCATCGATTTTACCGGCACCTCGCCGCAGGATGCGCTGAACTACAATGCGCCCCTTGCGATTTGCCGGGCCGTCGTTCTGTATGTCTTCCGGACCTTGGTTGGCAGTCCGATCCCGATGAACGAGGGCTGTCTCAAGCCCATCGAGATCATCGCGCCCGAAGGCAGTTTCATCAATCCGCAATACCCGGCGGCCGTGATTTCGGGAAATACCGAGGTCAGCCAAGCCATTGCAGAGGCGCTTTATGGCGCGCTTGGGGTGCTGGCGGGAAGCCAGGGGACGATGAACAACTTCGTCTACGGCGATGAAGCGCTGCAGAACTATGAGACGATCTGTGGCGGAACGGGCGCCGGTCCCGGCTTTGATGGCTGCTCGGCGGTGCATTCGCACATGACCAATACCCGGATGACGGATCCCGAAGTGCTTGAATCGCGCTTCCCGGTGCGGGTCCGCCGGTTCGAGATTCGGCGGGATTCGGGTGGTGCAGGAGAATGGCGGGGCGGTGATGGCATCGTGCGGGAGCTGGAATTCCTTGCGCCGATGACGGTGACGGTTCTGTCGTCGCACCGCAGGACACAGCCCTTTGGGCAATCGGGCGGGGCGCCGGGGCTGGCGGGGCATAACGTCGTGCGGCGCAAGTCGGGTCAAACCGAACAGCTTGGCGGCAATGACCGGACAGAGATGGCGCCGGGCGACAGTTTCGTGATGGAGACTCCAGGCGGTGGTGGCTATGGCGATGTGGCGGCGCGCAACCGGACGGCTGCGGAATGAGCGGCGCGTTTCTGGCGGATGTCGATACGTTCTTCGATCGTGCGGCGGACCAGCTTGATCTGCCGGTTGGTCTTGCCGAGAAGATCCGCGTTGCCAATGCCACCTACACCACGCGGTTCGGGGTTCGGTTGCGGGACCGGATGTTCACCTTTACCGGTTGGCGGTCGACCCATTCGACGCATCAGACCCCCGCCAAGGGGGGCTTGCGCTACGCCATGGCCTGTTCCGCCGAAGAGGTTGAGGCGCTCGCGGCGCTGATGACCTACAAATGTGCGCTGATCGGTGTGCCCTATGGCGGCTCCAAGGGCGCGCTTCAGATCGATCCGTCCGAATGGACCGAGGCCGAACTTGAAAAGATCACCCGGCGCTTTGCCCAGGAACTGATCCGTCACCGGTTTCTCGATTCCGCGATGAACGTCCCCGCCCCGGATATCGGGACGGGCGAGCGGACAATGATGTGGATTGCCGACGAATACAGCCGTCTGCGCCCGGATGATATCAACGGTCAGGCCTGTGTGACCGGCAAGCCTCTGGGGGGTGGCGGCATTGACGGGCGGATCGAGGCGACGGGGCGCGGCGTGCAATATGCGGTTCAGGCGTTCTTTGAGACGGAGTCGCTGTGTCGCCCGGTATTTGGGGCGTCCGGCCTCAAGGGACAGACCGTGATCGTTCAGGGGTTTGGCAATGTCGGTGCGCATCTGGCGCAATTCCTGTCTGCGGATGATGGCGCGAAGATCATTGCCATCATCGAGCGGGACATCGTTCTCTATCGTCCTGAAGGGATCGATATCGCGGGTCTTCTGGCGCATCGGGAAAAGACTGGCGGCCTTGCCGGCTTTGCGGGGGCCAGCGCACGACCGCCTGCGCCCGATGATCTGACGATGCCGTGTGATATCCTGGTGCCCGCCGCCATCGAGGGTGTCATCGATGACGCAATCGCCAAGTCGCTTGGCGCCCGGATGGTTGTCGAGGCTGCCAACGGCCCTTGTACTGCCGCTGGCGACCGGATTCTTGCACAGCGGGGCATTCCCGTGATCCCGGATCTTTACGCGAATGCGGGTGGTGTCGTGGTCAGCTATTTCGAATGGGTCAAGAATATCAGTCACATGCCGTTCGGCCTGTTGGAGCGGCGGTATCACGAAAAGGGCCACCGGATGCTGACGAGCAAGATCGAAAATGCGATGGGCACGGCAATCGACTGGCAGGGCGGCGAAAGCTACCTGTCCGGGCCGACCGAAATCGATATGGTCCGCTCTGGTCTGGAAGACGCGATGCGCACCACGCTGGCGCGCATTGTGCAGGTGCAAGAGACCCGGCCAGGCACCACTTTGCGCGACGCGGCCTATGCGCTTGCCATTTCTCGGATTGCCGAAGCTTATCGGGCGATCGGTGTCTGACGCGTAGGGCCGTGCTGCATCCACTCGTTGCACGGGTTTCACCTTTTGCCGATGTCGAAGGGTAAAGGGGGACCGTTTCAGGGGGATTGGGCCGTCATGATCAGACAGGTGGTGGTGCCTGTGGCATAGAGCGTGCCGGTCACGGCGCAGCGCAACGCGCCGTGTGCGACGGCGGTGGTCCGGCCTGCGTGATCCACGATGCCGGTGGCGATCACCCTGGTGCCGGGCGCGATGGCGCGGGTGATATTCACCTTGTATTCCAGCGTCGTGTAGACCGAGCCTTGCGGCACCTTGGTCATTGCGGCACAGGCCATGCAACTGTCGAGGATCGCGCCATACCAACCGCCATGCACGCCGCGCATCGGGTTGAGGGCGTTGAATTCGGGTGTGCCTTCAAAGACCACGCGCCCGTCTTCGGCCAAGACCGGCCGGAACCCCAGGGTTGCCCCGATGGGTGGGCCGGGCAGGCGACCGGCGACCATGTCGCGCATGAACGCGAGGCCCGAACGCCCCAAAAGGTCATCCGGGCTTGCAAGCTCGTCGATTGTGCTGGCGGTGGTGTTCATCCGTTACCCCCGGTTGCGTATCCGGAGGTAACGGTAAGCGACGCGTCGCAGAAAGGAAACGCTCAGGCGACGTCGCGCAGCGACACCTTGGGCGTCACGCCAAGTGCATGGCAGACATCGCGGGTCAGTTCTGGACGGTTGAGCGTGTAGAAATGCAGGTGCTCGACGCCGCCGTCGATCAACTCGCTGCACAGCTCGGTGGCAAGGGCCGTTGCCAGCAGATCCTGCCGGTTGTCGCGGATCGCCTTGTCGAACGTGTCGTCCAGCCATGTGGGGATGGCGGTGCCGCAGGCGGTGGCGAATTTGCGCACGCCGATCCAGTTCTCGATCGGCAGGACGCCCGGGATGATCGGCGCGTCGATCCCGGCCTTGACGCAGGCGTCACGGAACCGGAAGAACGTCTCGGCCTCGAAGAAAAACTGGGTGATCGCTTCGGCGGCACCGGCATCCAGCTTGCGCTTGAGCCAGTCGATATCGGCTTTGGCGTCAGCGGCCTCGGGGTGTTTCTCGGGATAGGCGCCGACGCGGATGGTGAATTTGCCCGTATCGGCCAGTGCTTCGATCAGCTCGCAGGAATTGGCAAAGCCGTCCGGATGGGCGGTGAAGCCGCCCGATCCTTTGGGAGGATCGCCACGCAGTGCTACGATC
>JALQUE010000448.1 GCA_023260815.1 Roseovarius sp. | reverse complement strand
GGGTTCTACGAAGAAGAGAACCTGAACGTCACGATCAAGCCGGGCGGCCCGGACATTGCGCCCACGCAGGTGATCGCCGGAGGCGGCGCCGATGTGACCGTGGAATGGATGCCCGCCGCCCTGTCGGCCCGCGAAAAGGGTCTGCCGTTGGTCAATATCGCCCAGCCCTTCAAAAGCTCGGGCATGATGCTGACCTGTCTCAAGAGCACCGGCGTCACCGGACCCGAGGATTTTCCGGGCCGCACCTTGGGTGTCTGGTTCTTCGGCAACGAGTTTCCCTTTCTCAGCTGGATGAGCCAGCTTGGCATCCCGACCGAGGGCGGCGATGACGGGGTGACGGTTCTCAAGCAAGGGTTCAATGTCGATCCCTTGCTTCAAGGGCAGGCCGATTGCATCTCGACAATGACCTATAACGAATACTGGCAGGTCATCGATGCGGGCCTCACACCCGAAGAGCTGATTACCTTCAAATACGAGGATCAGGGCGTCGCGACCCTCGAGGACGGGCTTTATGTCATGGAAGACAAATTGCAGGACCCGGCAGAGGTGGACAAGCTGGCACGTTTCGTGCGGGCCTCGATGAAGGGCTGGAAATGGGCCGAGGAAAACCCCGAAGAGGCCGCGATGATCGTGCTGGACAACGACGCCACCGGCGCACAGACCGAAGAGCACCAGATCCGCATGATGGGCGAGGTGGCCAAGCTCACCGCCGGATCGAACGGCGCGCTGGACCCGGCGGATTTCGAACGCACGGTGCAATCGCTGCTGTCGGGCGGATCGGCCCCGGTGATCACCGAGCACCCCGGAGATGCCGCATGGACCCATGCGATCACCGACAAGGCGCTGAACTGAGCCGGCACCTTTGCCTGATGCAATCGAACCGGGGCGCGTCTACGCGCCCCGCCATTTCTTTCGGCCTCAGGCGCCCTGACATCAGAAGGCGGTCCGCCACATTCCCGCCACAATCGCCGGTCTTGCGTTAGGCGACAATACACCCCCAAGATGTTGACCGTCTTGCGAAAAAACCCTTGGAAATAAGCACTTTTCAGGACTCGTCGCCTGTGCTACTCTGATAGGCATTAAAGAAAAGCCAGTCGGATAACCGGCGGCGCGAGAGGCAGAAAAGAGTAGTTCCATGAAACTTTGGAGCAGGCAGCAGATCCGCTGGGGTCTGATGGCGTTGGCAACGATTTGGATGCTGATTGTCGTGCCCCTGAGCGCGACAGCCGCCCCCTACGCCGCAATGGTCATGGATGCACGATCCGGCGAAGTGCTGCATTCGCAAAATGCGGATACGTGGCTGCACCCTGCGTCCCTGACCAAGATGATGACCCTCTATGTCGTGTTCGAAGCGGTCGAGAACGGCGAAATCGGGCTGGATACACTGGTGACGATTTCTCAGCACGCGGCCAGCGAACCGCCAAGCAAGCTGGGCCTGCGCGCCGGTCAAAAGATCCGCCTGCGCCATCTGATCCGGGCGGCGGCCATCAAGTCGGCCAATGATGCAGCGACCGCGCTTGCCGAGGCGATCGAAGGCTCCGAGGCGCGCTTTGCCCGCCGGATGAACCGCACGGCCAAGGCGATGGGAATGACGCGCACAACCTTCAAGAATGCGCACGGATTGACCGAAAGCGGTCACCTCTCGACCGCCCGGGACATGACGATTCTTGGACGGCATGTGTTTTATGACTACCCGGACTATTACAACCTGTTCTCGCGGATCACCGCAGATGCCGGCGTGCGGACAGTCTATCATACCAACCGAGCACTCCTGAACAGTTATCGCGGTGCAGATGGGATCAAGACAGGATATACTCGTGCGGCAGGCTTCAACCTTGTCGCCAGCGCCGAGCGCGGCGGCGAACGCGTCATCGCCACGGTTTTTGGCGGCAATTCCACAGCATCGCGCAATGCCAAGGTGGCCGAACTTCTCGATCTTGGCTTCCGTCAGGCCCCCAGCCGGGTGGCGGTTCACAAACCACGCCGCCCCGCCTATGCCGGACGGATGCAGGATAGCGCCCCCGACGGCGCATTCGGCAAGACCGTGCGATTGGCCTCGGCCGCCGCCGTCAAACGCAGCCTGCGCCCACAATTGCGCCCATCAGCTGAACAAGCGCCAATCGTGGTCGCCTCGAAAGAAGACATCGAACAGGCCGTGATCGCCGCGCGCGAGGCGAGCCTGCCCCTCGACACCCCGCAGATCGCCAAAGGATCTGCCGCGGCACCCCTGCCCAAGATCAACCCCGAACCGCGGCCCGAAGATCTGGTTCTCGCCCGCTCGGCGGAGCCTGCCGAAGATCCCATTCAGGAGGTGGTGACCCGCGTCTCCACCTCGGGGGGGCGCAATTGGGGTATCAATGTCGGCCGCTACCCCAGCCAGTATGAGGCCCGCCGCGTCCTTTTGCAGACAGCTCTCAACGAGATGAGCACCCTGGATGGCAGCTTGCGCAAAGTCGTGAAGCGCCCCACTGGCTTCGATGCCAATTTCATGGGCCTGTCGCGTGAAACTGCCGATCTTGCCTGCCGCCGCCTGGCGGCCAAGCAGGTGACCTGTTTCATGATCCAACCAGGCGGCGGCGCCTGACGGCATGTGTCGCCGGGGGCGCTGCCCCCGACGTTGAAATCCTATGGGATTTCAACGCCTCCCCCGGGATATTTAACGCCAGAAGAAGACGCCAGTCGGCACACCGCCCCGAGGGACAGTCCAGGTTTCTTCTGGCCTTAAATATCCTGGGGGTGAGGCCGCAGGCCGAGGGGGCAAAGCCCCCTGCCACAGTGACGAAAAGAGCCGCGGTCAGGGCTTGGGATGGTCGTCGTATTCATCACTGAGAATGCGGCGCGCATCGCCTTCGGGATCGTCATACTGGTTGGTGCGGACCGTCCACACGAAAAAGGCCAGTCCCAGACCCCCGAGGATCAGCGAAATCGGGATGAGATACGCCAGAATGT
>JALQUE010000442.1 GCA_023260815.1 Roseovarius sp. | reverse complement strand
AAGGAGACCCAATATGTCGACTTTGAAACCCGCGATCGGACTTTTCGGTATCAACATGAACTACCTGGCGCAACCGCAACGCGCCAAGGTCGTAGCACAAGAAGCTGAATCATTGGGGTTCGAGTCACTCTGGACCGGAGAGCATGTGGTCTTGCCCGACCCGCGCGAGGCGCGTTGGTATGCCGAAAGCCTCGGCTCCCTGCTCACCGCCTCGGTGCTGATGCAGAACGCCCCGCCCGCCATCGCCGAAGCCTATATCGCCACGCGCCTTTCGGGCGCACGGGGTCGCACGGCGGGCACCATCGGTGCGGTCGATGAGACGGCGATCCTGTCCCGCCTCGGCGGGCTGACCTGCTGAACATTTCGCCCCCGCCCGCTT
The DNA here is from genome assembly GCA_023260815.1 of Roseovarius sp. Lineage (GTDB taxonomy): Bacteria > Pseudomonadota > Alphaproteobacteria > Rhodobacterales > Rhodobacteraceae > Roseovarius. The sequence continues at coordinate 2,319 of JALQUE010000442.1, read as the reverse complement.
TCATCGTTCTCCAAATACTCCCGCCGGAGGCATCCAGCATCAGCCACCGCGCGCCAAAAGGATCTCAGCCGATGAACCGCACCGCCGCCTCGCCTGTCAGATAACTGATCCGACCCTCGGACAGAACCGCACAGACGGCACGCGATTGAGCGTCCAGAACCACGAGATCAGCGCGCTGTCCCGGGGTCAGGTGACCTCGGTCGCCAAGGCCGAGAACAGTTGCCGGGCCAGCCGAGACGAGCCGCCAGGCTTCGGCGAGGGGCAACAGGCCGGCATCGGAGACAAGGAAGGCCGCGCGGCGCAGCGAGGGGTAGTGGTAGTCCGAGGCGAGGGCCGTGCACAAACCCATGGCGATAAGATCGGTGGCGCTGACATTGCCGTTATGAGACCCGCCGCGCACCACGTTGGGTGCGCCGAGAATCACCGCGTCGCCTGCGGCATGGGCCGCTTCGGCGGCATCGAGCGTTTCGGGGAATTCGGAGATCCGCACGCCCCGCGCGCGCCAGTCGGCGCGGGTGGTGGGGGTGCGATCGTCATGGCTGCCCATGATCACACCCGCGGCCATCAGATCGGCGCAGAGCGCATCGAGGGCGGGCGGCACCGAGGGCATATGTGCATGCAGGGCCTGCATGTACTCCAGATGTTTTTCCGGGTTGCGGCCGATCCGGAGCGCTTGTCCCGTCAGGCGCGGCGGGCGTTTGCCCTTGGCCAGCGCCTCGTGCGGGAGGTGATCGTTGAACACCACGTAAGGAATGGCGTGATCTGCCACCAGCGCCTGCATTGCGGCGTAATCCTCGAGCATCGGTGTTTCGAAGCGCAGTTGCGCCAGCAGATGCGTGACCAGCCGGGGGCGCACCTGGTCGAGCGCGGTCAACACGCGGCGCGCAAAGTCAGGCCCGCGCATCCCGCCTTCCCAGCTGTAGAACTGGGCCAGAACGGCCGTCGTTATGCCGTTGGCGGCCAGTTCGGCCTCGGCGGCGATCAAGCCCTGATCGAGGTCTTTCATGGCGCCGCGCCGGGGCGCGAGGTGTTTTTCGAACGCATCCCCGTGGATATCGACGATCCCCGGCAGCACCATATAACCCGACAGGTCCACGTCGCGCCCAACGTCACCGGCCACGATCCGGCCCGAGGACAGCGACAGGGGCGCATCGCACAGCCCTTCGGGCAGCAGCACCTGAGCGCCCACCAGCCGCAGGTCAGGCAGGGTCATTCGCCGGTCCCCCAGATCAGATCCCCGAGGCTCAGATCGTGATCGAAGTGGCCCGTGCGCAGAAACTCCAACACTTGGGCGATCACGATGGGGTTGTTCATCATGAACGTATGGGTCACCGGTAGCGTGATGTGATCGGCCATGCCCACTACCCGCGTGGAGGCGACCGAGACCTTGCCATCGTCCGGCCCGTCGATCAGGCTGGAGAAATAGGGGTTGAGAGAGCGGTTTCCGGCGATCACGCCAAGGGCGAAATCCACCGGGGGCAGGCCTTCGGGCAGGCCGTCCGCGCCCGTTTCGAGTTGCATCCCCGCCGGTCCGTTGAGCCAGGCAAACAGGTCCAGCCCCCCCAGTTCGTCCACCAGTTCGGAGCCATGATTGGGCGGGCCGAGCATCACCACGCGGCCCATCCGCGCCGGGCGGTTGTCGCGCAGCCAGTGGCGCAAAAGGATGCCGCCCATCGAGTGCGTGACGAAATGCACCCGCGCCGCGCCGCAGACCCGCACCGCATAGGGCAGCGTTTCATCCGCCAGGGTCGCGATATCGAGCTTGGTCGAGGGGTAATCGGTGCGGAAGGTGGCAAAGCCCGCGGCCTTGAGCGCCTCATCCATCACCAGAAACGAGGCGTCTGTGCGCGCCAGCCCGTGCAGCATGACCACGCACTCGGTCGCGCCAGGGCCGGGCTGATCGGCAGCGGGATCGGCGGGGGCTGCCTGCTGGGCCGCCAGCGGCGCGGCCAAGAGCAGGGCAAGGGCGGTGAGGATCGCTTTCATGGCGCCTGAGATAGGCGCATTTGGCCCCGGACAACAGCCCCAAACGCATATCGGGGCCTTGCGGCCGGGGACAGAAAAGGGGCCGCCCCGAAGGACGGCCCCGATCATTTTGCGCAATGCGCGGATGATTACATCATGCCGCCCATGCCGCCCATGTCGGGCATGCCGCCACCGGCGCCAGCACCGTCTTTCTGGGGCTTGTCGGCAACCATCGCTTCGGTGGTGACCAGCAGGCCTGCGACCGAGGCTGCATCCTCGAGCGCGGTGCGCACGACTTTGGCCGGGTCAATCACGCCGAACTTGAACATGTCGCCATATTCTTCGGTCTGCGCG
>JALQUE010000286.1 GCA_023260815.1 Roseovarius sp. | reverse complement strand
GTTTGATGATCGCGCAGGCCGGGCCGCCCTTGGGAAGAAATTCGCTCACCAGGTCAAAGGCGGCATCGGTGTCGTTGATGTTGTTGTAGCTCAGTTCCTTGCCCTGATGCTGGGTGGCGGTGGCCACGCCGGGCCGGTCGCTGCCATCCACGTAGAAGGCGGCGCGCTGATGCGGGTTTTCGCCATAGCGCAGGGTCTGTGCCAGCTTGCCCGCCACAGCGCGGCGGCGCGGCGCTTCCTCGGCCAAGGCATCCGCCATCCAGGTTGACACCGCCGCGTCATAGGCGCCGGTGCGCGCATAGGCGGTCAGCGCAAGGCGCTGCCGGAACGCATAGCTTGTCTGTCCGTCATTGGCGGCAAGTTCGTCCAGCAGAGGTTGATAATCCTCGACATCCACGACAACGTTGACGAACGCATGGTTCTTGGCTGCGGCACGGATCATCGCAGGGCCACCGATGTCGATATTTTCGATGCAGGTCGCGTAATCGGCGCCCTTGGCCACCGTCTCTTCGAAGGGATACAGGTTGACCACCAGAAGGTCGATTGGCCGGATGCCATGTGCGGCCATCGCCGCCATGTGCTGATCGTTGTCGCGCAGGGCCAGAAGCCCGCCATGCACGCCGGGATGCAGCGTCTTGACGCGCCCGTCCATCATTTCGGGGAACCCGGTGACATCAGCCACATCGCGGACGGTCAGACCGGCCTCGCGCAGGGTCTTGGCGCTTCCGCCGGTCGACACAAGCTCGACCCCGCGATCGGCCAGGGCCTGGCCCAGTTCGACCAGTCCGGTCTTGTCGGAAACGGAAAGCAGGGCTCGGCGCACGGGGGCGAGATCGGTCATGGGCAGCGGATCCTCGGGTCTGTCTGTGTCGGTCTAGGGTCGGTTCAATCGGTGTCGGTCACGGGCTCGGGCGTGTCTTGCGCCAGGTCGCGGATGCCGATGGGCGTCTCCTGCGCCTTGGCCAGTGACCATCTTGTGCGCGTCGCATACTCCATCACGCGACCGGATAGAACGATTTGTTTGGTCGCACGCGGTTTGAGGCGGTTTTTCTCAAGATAAACGCTGGGTTCAAGCGAAAGTTTCACCGTCCCGTCGGACCGGAACACCCAGATTTCGCCGCTTTTGAGGGCCATGGATACGGCAGCACCTCCCATATCCAGGCTGGCATCCACATCGGGATGAAGATGGAACCGGATTTCGAAGGTCACGCCTTGCAGGGTCACCGCATCCAGCGCCTTGTCGAAACGGCGGCGGTCGCTGTCGTTCAGGGTCAACAGCATATCCTCGCCCGCGACGCCGCGACCGTCGAAGGTAAGATCAAGGCTGCGGGCATGGGTCAGGCCGTGACTGGGGGCATAGCCGTCATGCCCGCCCTCGAAGCGTATCCCGTCCGAGGCGTGGCTGAGTTTGACCGGCACGTTCCGAGGGCCGTCGATCAGAAGGGCGTACCGATCCGATCCCTTGTTGAGCCGGGCACTGGAGCGACCGGCAAGAACCAGCGTGGAGTGCGACGGTGTGGCGCGGCCTGCGCGGCGCCATTGGAGGCCGAAACTGGTGCCTGACCCGCAGTTCACGATCAGCGGGCGGCGGCCTGATGTCAGCTCGAACGCCAATGTCGACGCATGGGCATTGCCCGACGCCTTGCCGACGGGGGGCGGTGCGGCATCCACGATGATCGAGGTTCGACCAGCGCTGAGTCGGGCGTAACCCATTGATAATCCATCAGGTTGCCGGGTCTTGACGCCACTGTTGGCAAGCGCGCTGTCCAGCCGTCCTTCCAGCCCTTTGCCGCCGCCATGAAATCGCGCAAGCCCGCCATCGGCGTGACGCAGGGTGCGCAGGGTGGGGGCGATGCGTTCAATGGCGGACCAATGCGCGTCCGATGGCGCGCGCCCCGATTCGGAGAGTGCCACCGATGCCCATGTCAGCAGGGTGAAAACCTCGAGCAATTCCTCGGGGTTACGGGTGGGCAGGCCACCGACCGCGTCGATCTGGCGGTCGCATTCGCGGGCCAGGGCGGCCACGGCGGGGGCGATATGGGTTTCCATCCCCTCAAGCGACAGACCGGCGTAGACAAGCCCGGTTAACGCTTCGAATCGCGGCAAGCCGGGCCGCGCGGCATGCCAGCGGCGACCCAGAAAAATTGTCTGTTGCGCCAAGGACTTGTAGAACATCTCGGTGCGCTCGGCTGACTGGCCGCTGAGGACGAAAAGGGCGTGATTGATCCAGCGGATCAACCTGCGGCCCGCCAGATCCGGGGTCCAGCCGGGGCCGCGACCGGCGCCGTAGCGGTCAATCCATGTCCAAAGCCAGTCCTGGGCGCAGGATCGGCTGCGCGGATCGCTGGCAGCGGCCAGATCATCGAGCCAACCAAAGCCGTGCATCGCATCCGCAAAACCCGCGTCAGGCGGATCGAGATCCCAGATATTCGTCTTGGGGTGCTGTAAAAGATGACCGGAAAACAAGAAGTTGCCGGCGGTCAGCTGCCGTCCGCGTGCAAAACTTCCGATTGTGCGCGGTTCGGGCTGCGACACGAAGGCGGTGATCGGGCGCGACCAAGTGGCGCGCCTTGCGGCGACGCGGTTCATGAGGCGCGTCCAGCGCGCCGACAGGGTATCGGACTGTAACATTTACCGTGCCTCTGCACGCTCTTGCTGGCGTTGTGGGGAAACTATAGCCCCCCAACCCTGCCAAGTCACCGACGGATTGCGCGGATCGCACGCAGTTTCGTACGAGTTGTACAAACCCGACGCGGGTTTGGGACCAAATCCGGCACAAACCCGAAGATTTGTGTCCATCCCGTACGCAAATCGGCCTTGGCGGACCGGGTTTGCGCCCGCGATCAGGCGACCGGACCGGGCCGCAGGCAGGCGATGTAGAACCCGTCCATCCCGCCATGCTCGGGCCAGTGATCGGGGCGCAGGCGCAGCCCGCCCTCGTCGGTGATCCACGCAGGGTCGATCCCAGGCAGGCGCCCGACGGCGTCGCGGTCGACCGACAGGCCGGGATGACGACCGAGCGCCTCGTCAACCTGGCATTCACCTTCGTCGGGTAGAAGCGAGCATGTGCAGAACACCAGCCGCCCGCCGGGCTTGAGAAGGGACAGAGCATGATCCAGCATCGCCGCCTGCAGTCCGATCAGCGTACCGAATTCGGAGCCGTCCTTGGCGAAGGGCAGATCGGGATGCCGACGAATCGTGCCGGTGGCCGAACAGGGCGCATCCAGCAGCACCGCATCATAGGGGCCGCCCGAATGCTCGAGCGCGTCGCCGGTGATGCAATTGGCCGAATATCCGCAGCGTTCAAGGTTCTCGCGCACGCGGGCCATGCGTTTTTCCGACAGGTCAAGCGCTGTCACATCGGCCCCTGCGGCGCACAGTTGCAGGGTCTTGCCGCCCGGCGCGGCGCACAGATCCAGCACCGATTCGTGCGGTTGGGGATCCAGCACCCGGACAGGCAGGGCGGCGGCGGCATCCTGCACCCACCAGTCGCCAGCGTCATACCCCGGCAGCGCAGACACCTGTCCGGCATCCGACAGGCGCACCGATCCCGTGGGCAAGAACGTGCCGTTCAGGCGGTCGGCCAAGGCGGCGGCATCGCCACGCGCGGTCAGGTCCAGCGGCGCACCGGCGAATTGGGCCTGCTCCATCTGCGCCACGGCCCCGGCCCCCCATGCCGCGACCAGCGGATCGCGCAGCCAACGCGGCAGGCGCGGCACCCGCAGATCGGCCCATGTGCCCGGACCATCGGCAGCCATCTTGCGCAGCACCGCGTTGATCAACCCCTTGAGGTTGGCGTAGCGGCGGTGACTGCCGACAAGGGCGACCAGATCGTTGACCACGCCATGCGCATCGCCGCCCATGCACAATTCGACCGTGCCGAGGCGCAGGATGTTGAACACATGCAGTGGCGGGGGTTTGCGCAGGTGACGCCTGAGC
>JALQUE010000014.1 GCA_023260815.1 Roseovarius sp. | reverse complement strand
TGAAGCGCGGCTACCCGCCTTCGATCGCGACCGGTTCGATCGCTGCGGGTGGCACTCTGGGAATCCTCATTCCGCCGTCGGTGACCATGATCGTCTACGGCATCGCCACGGAGACGTCGGTGGGCCGTCTGTTTCTGGCCGGGGTCATTCCGGGGTTGCTGCTGGTGGGTCTGTTCATGGCCTGGTCGCTTTATTCCACGTGGAAGTCGGGGTCGGCGCAGGTGCTGACGGCGGGCAATTACAGCTGGAAAGAGAAATTCGAGATCCTGCCCCGCGTCCTGCCTTTCGTGGCGATCATCATCGGTGTGCTTTACGCCATGTATGGCGGTATCGCGACGCCGTCCGAAACCGCCGCCGTGGGCGCGCTTTTGTGCCTGATGATCGCGATGATCATCTACAAGCTGTGGGATCCGCGCCAGTTGTGGGTCGTGCTGCGTGACAGCACCAAGGAATCGGTGATGATTCTGTTCATCATCGCCGCAGCGGGCGTGTTCAGCTACATGCTGTCGTCGCTGTTCATCACCCAGTCGATCGCCGAATGGATCGGCACGCTGGATGTGAACCGGTGGGTCCTGATGGGGGCGATCAACGTCTTTCTGCTGATCGCGGGCTTTTTCCTGCCGCCCGTCGCGGTGATCCTGATGGCGGCGCCGATCCTGCTGCCGATCATCACAACGGCCGGGTTCGATCCGATCTGGTTCGCGGTGATCCTGACGATCAACATGGAGATCGGTCTGATCTCGCCGCCGGTGGGTCTGAACCTTTATGTGATCAACGGCATCGCGCCCGACATCTCTCTCAAGACGATCCTCAGGGGATCCCTGCCCTATGTGGCCTGCATGGTGATCGCGATCATCCTGCTGTGCTTCTTTCCGGGGCTGGCCACGTGGCTGCCGGATGCGGTAATGGGTCCGGGACAATGACCCTGCTGGCCGACCTTCTTTCTACCGTCTTCGAGCGGCGCTATCGCCCTTTTGCGCAGCGCCGCCGGGGAACGCGCCCGATCACCGAACTGGCCGACGAGCTGGTCGGGAGCACCGGCGAAGTGTCGGGCGCCAGCATGGCGACCGAGATCCTGTCGGGCTTTGCCATGATGAAGGACGCCGAGAAGCTGGCCTTTTTCGATCATCTGGCCGGCGCGATGAATATCGACCCCGAAACGGTGCGCACAGCACTTGATGCCTATGAGGCCGAACCGTCCAAGGGCAGTTACCGCAGCTACATGGCCGCGGTGGAGCCGCGCCGTCAGGAGTTGATCCGCAGGCTGAACAGCGTGCCCGGCGCGACGCGGGCGCTGGTCGAGATGCGCGCCGATCTGTTGCGGCTGGGGCGCGGCACGCCGGAACTGGAGGCGCTGGATCTGGATTTCCGGCATCTTTTCGCGTCGTGGTTCAATCGCGGGTTTCTGGTCTTGCGACCGATCAACTGGCAAAGCCCTGCGCATATCCTTGAGAAGATAATTCAATACGAGGCGGTGCACGCCATCGACAGCTGGGACGATCTGCGCCGCAGGCTGGAGCCGGAGGATCGGCGCTGTTTCGCCTTTTTCCATCCCGCGATGCCCGATGAGCCGCTGATTTTCGTGGAGGTGGCTCTGACCCGGGGGATTCCGGGATCGGTGCAAGCGCTGCTGACCCCGGACCGCGACACGCTGCCCGAGGACGAGGCGGATACGGCGGTGTTCTATTCGATCTCGAACTGTCAGGCCGGGCTGGCCAGCATTTCGTTCGGCAATTCACTTATCAAGCAGGTGGCGTCGGATCTGGCGGCGGAGCTTGCAGGTCTGAAGACATTCGTGACCCTGTCGCCGATACCGGGCCTGTGTGGCTGGCTTGAGGCGCAAGGCGCAAGCTGGGCCGAGGCCACGCCCGACCAGATGCGCGCGCTGGCCGCACATTACCTGCTGCACGCCAAGCGTGACACGGGCGCCCCCGTCGATCCGGTCGCGCGCTTCCATCTGGGCAATGGCGCGATCGTGCATGCGGTCCATGCGGAGGCCGATACCTCGGCCAATGGGCGGGAAAAATCGGGCGGGACCATGGTCAACTATCTGTACGATCTTGCCAAGGTCGCCCACAACCACGAGCAATTCGCGGCCACCAACACCGTGGTCGCCGCATCCGAGGTCAAATCGCTGGCCAATTCAGCAACTTTGTTTCCAGCCAAAGAAAAGTGAGCCATGGCAAACACGCTTTATGACAACCTGTTCGGAAAACATGCCGGCAACACGGCACCCTTCCTGCATCTGCCGGATGGCGGCACGATCAGCTATGATGGGTTTCTGGGCACCGCCGCACGGATCGCCAACGCGATCACCGCACTGGGGCTGGAGCCGGGCGACCGGGTCGCGGCGCAGGTCGCCAAATCCCCGCAGGCGCTGGCGCTTTATGCGGCCTGTGTGCAGGCCGGACTGATCTTTCTGCCGCTCAACACCGCCTATACGGTCGATGAGCTGTCATATTTCATCGAGAACAGCGGCGCCAAACTGATCGTGTGCGACGGGGCAAGGACGGATGCGATCGCGCCCATGGCCGAAGGGCTGTCGGCGCAGGTGGCGACGCTGAACGCCGATGGCAGCGGCAGCCTGATGGAGCAGGCCGCAGACCAGCCCGAGACATTCGACACGGTGGCGCGCGGCAAGGATGATCTGGCGGCATTTCTGTATACCTCGGGCACGACCGGGCGATCGAAGGGGGCGATGCTGACCCATGAGAACCTGCTGTCCAATACCGAAGTGCTGGTGGATCACTGGCGTTTCACCGGCGATGACGTGCTGCTGCACGCGCTGCCGATCTTCCATACGCATGGCCTGTTCGTGGCGACCAACATCATTCTGTCGGTCGGCGGCAAGATGATCTTCTTGCCGAAATTCGACGCCGAGGAGGTGATCGCATGGCTGCCGAAAGCCACGTCGATGATGGGGGTGCCGACCTTCTACACCCGGCTTCTGGAGGATGCGCAATTCAACGGCGATCTGGTGCGGCACATGCGGCTGTTCATCTCGGGGTCGGCGCCGTTGCTGGCGGAAACCCATGTGCAGTTCGAAGAGCGCACCGGCCACCGCATCCTTGAACGCTATGGGATGACGGAAACCAACATGAACACCTCGAACCCCTATGACGGGGAGCGGCGCGCCGGCACGGTAGGCTTTGCCCTGCCCGGGGTGGAATTGAAGATCACCGATCCCGACACCGGCAAGACCCTGCCCGATGGCGAGATCGGCCAGATCGAAGTGCGCGGCCCGAACGTGTTCAAGGGCTATTGGCAGATGCCCGAAAAGACCGCCGCCGAGCTGCGCGAGGATGGCTTCTTCATCACCGGCGATCTGGGGAAGATCGACGAGGACGGCTATATTCACATCGTCGGGCGCAACAAGGATCTGATCATCTCGGGCGGGTACAACATCTATCCCAAGGAAATCGAGCTATTGCTGGACGAACAGCCCGGCGTGCTGGAAAGCGCCGTGGTGGGGGTGCCGCATCCCGATTTCGGGGAAACCGTGCTGGGGGTGATCGTGCCCGAAAAGGACGAACAGCCCGATCTGGATGCCATCATGGAAGCGGCCAAGCAATCGCTGGCGCGCTTCAAGCATCCCCGTAGACTGGTGGTGATGGACGCCCTGCCCCGCAACACCATGGGCAAGGTGCAAAAGAACGTGCTGCGCGAGGATTTCAAGGAGATGTTCGCGACGGCCTGAGCAAACAAATGCGCCCCGCCCGATATCCGGCGGGGCGCATGGCCCGAGCACACAGCGCCTCAGGCGGGACGCAGGCTCAGGATCTGGCGGGCCTCGGACGGGGTGGCGGGACGGCGATCATACGCGCCCGCGATATCGACGATCTTCTGCACCAGTTCGGCGTTGCTGGTGGCGACGCGGGTCTTGTCATACTTGATGTTGTCCTCAAGCCCGGTGCGGCAATGCCCACCCAACTCGAGGCACCATTTATTGACCTCAAACTGGTGGCGGCCAATACCTGCGGCCCCCCACGTGGCGCCGGGCAGAACCGCGTGCAACTCGGAAATCAGGAATTCGAGCAAGGGGCGCCGCGCGGGCATGGCGTTGGGGATGCCCATGACGAATTGCACATGGGCCGGGGCGTCAATGAGGCCGCGCTTGATAAGCGTGGCGGTGTTGTAGAGCATGGCCGCGTCGAACACCTCGATCTCGGGCTTCACGGCATAGGTCTGCATCCGTCGGGCCAGAGCGTCGATGAACTCGGGCGGGTTTTCGTAGATCTGCTTGGGAAAGTTGACCGACCCCGTGGTCAGCGACGCCATGTCGGGGCCATGTTCCAGAGCCGCGCCGCGCGCGTTCTGATCGCGCCCCCGCCCGCCGGTGGAAAACTGGATGATCATGCCGGGGCAGTGTTTCAGAACGCCCTCCTGCACCAGGGCGAACTTGTCGGGGTCGGAGCTGGGGCTTTCGTCATCGTTGCGCACATGGATATGGACCAGCGCCGATCCGGCCTCATAGGCCTGATGCGTGGATTCGATCTGTTGCGAGGGTTCGACCGGAAGGCCGGGACAATCGGAGGTGCGCGGGATCGCACCGGTGATCGCGGTGGTGATGATGCAGGGTGTTGTCATGGTCTGTCCTGTGGTCTTTGCCCGGTGTCGCGGATGCGCGGATTACGGTTTGACACTGAGATGGAAGCTCTTGATGTCGTCGCGCTTGGCGACTTCCTTGAGCAGGGTCAAAAGCGGCGTGCCGGCCAGCCGATACTCGGTGTCGATCGGGCCGGCCTGTTTCAATGCCTTGTATTGCGTGTCGTCATAGAAGGCCGCGAGCAGCAGATCATCATCCGAGGCGAAGGGCCCGCGTGACTTGCGCAGACGCCCGATGGCCGGGTCGATCAGGGCGCCGGCGCGTTCGGTGATGATCTCTTTTCCGCCGGTCAGCTTGTCATAGAGGTTGGCATCGATCTGGCCCGCGATCTCGCCATAGCCGCCGCGCGCATAGAGGCGGATTTCATCGGGCACGCTGTCATAACGCTGACCGCCCTTGTCCATCGAGGTGACGTTCAGAACGGCCTGTGTGACGATGTATTGCGCAAAGGGGCTGACCACGATGGGATAGCCCAGATCGGCGCGCACGCGGCCCGCCTCTTCGAGGATTTCGGTGATGCGGTCGGCAAGGCCCACGGTTTCAAGCTGCACCCGCAGGTTCGAGATCATGCCGCCTGCGACCTGATGATGGAAATGGAACTCGTCATAATCGAGCGGCTGGCCTGTGGGTTTGCCTTCGACCTTGGCGATATAGTCCAGACGTTCCGCCACTTCGCGGATCGCTTCGAGGTCGAGCGCGGCGGAATGGCCGCGACGGCGGAGGTTTTCCACCACCCGTTCGGTGGGCGGGTGCGAGGCGCCATGCGCCAGCGTGGAGGTGGCGGTGTGCAGCACGTCGATGCCGTGTTCGACCGCCTGCAGCGCCACATAGGGCGACAGGCCCGACAGGCAGTGCGAATGCAGTTGCAGAGGCAGATCGCCGATGGCGGATTTGATCGCGGGCACCAGTGTGGCCACGCGTTCGGGCGTCAGAAGCCCGCTTGGATCCTTGATGAAGATGCCGTCCACGCCGATCTCGACCAGTTCCAGCGCCTTCTTGCGGTAATAGTCGTCGGTGTGAACGGGGCTGTAGGTATAGACCAGTCCGGGCACGGTATGGATGCCCAGATTGCGCGCGGCCTGCACGGGAATCCTGAGGTTGCGGATATCGTTCAGGGGATCATAGGGCGTATGATAGCGCATCCCGTTGGCGGCAAAACGCTCGGCGGCCAGTTCCACGATGTCGTCGGGGAAGAATTCGAAGGTGAAAAGGCTCTGGCCTCGGGTGTGGATGATCAGCGGTGTCTCGGTGATCCATGTGTTGAGGATGCGCATCCGTTCCCAAGGGTCTTCGCGCAGGAAGCGGACGCAGACGTCGAACACGGCGCCGCCGACCAGATCGATCGCCTCGAAGCCGGCACGATCCAGAAACGGCGCGATGTCCTTCATCATGCCGGTGGTCATGCGCGTGGCCCAGAGGCACTGATGCGCGTCGCGCAAGGTGACGTCGATGAATTTGATGTCGCGGCTCATGATCTTTCCCCCAGAGAGTCGAGTGACATATCGTTCTCGATCCACCTTGTATGCACACGGTCTTGCAAAAAATCCTCGTGGTCGATCAGCCCGCGATGAAAGCCGATCGTGGTTTCGACCCCTTCGACGCGGCAGCCATCCAGCACGGCGCGGGACCGCGCGAGCGCCGCGTCGCGGGTGTCGCCCCAGACGATCAGCTTGGCGATCATCGAGTCGTAAAAAGGCGATATCCGCTGGCCGCGATACACGGCGGTATCAAGGCGGATGCCCTCGCCTTGCGGGACCAGCCATTCGTTCAGCCGGCCGGGTGACGGCATGAACCCGTTTTTCCAGTCTTCTGCGTTGATGCGGAATTCGATCGCGTGGCCGCGCCCCACATGGTCGGCAAGCGCGGGATCAAGCGGCGCACCGCCCGCGATATCAAGCTGCATCCCGATCAGGTCATGGCCGATGCGCATTTCGGTGACGGTGTGTTCCACCTGAATGCGGGTGTTCATTTCGATGAAGAAGAACTCGCCGGTGTTTACATCGAGGATGAATTCGATGGTGCCGGCGCCTTCGTAGGCGATGCCTTGGGTCAGTTTCAGCGCCGCCTCTTTCAGGCGGGCGCGCAGATCGGGGCCGACGGCGGGGGACGGCGATTCCTCGATCAGTTTCTGGTGGCGGCGCTGCACGCTGCAATCGCGTTCGTCAAAGGCCACGGCACCGCCGCGCCCATCGCCCATCACCTGGATTTCGATATGGCGTACCGCGTCGAAGAAGCGTTCGATATAGACGCCGCCATCACCGAAGGCGGCCTCGGCCTCGCGGCTGGCCTGAAGGAACTGGGCGCGGAAGGTTTCGGGATCGCGGACGATCCGCATGCCCCGGCCACCGCCGCCGGATTTCGCCTTGAGCAGCATCGGAAAGCCCACATCGGCGGACACGGACTCGGCGGCGGCGGGGTCGGTGAAGGCCCCATCAGAGCCGGGGACAACCGGCACGCCCAGCCCGGCGGCCACCTCGCGGGCACGGGATTTGTCGCCCATCGTGCGGATCGCCTCAGCCGAAGGGCCAATGAATTTGAGACCGTTCTGCGCGCAAAGATCAGCGAAATCGGCGTTTTCCGACAAAAAGCCGTAGCCGGGATAGACCGCGTCGCAGCCTGTCATCTTGGCGACATGCACCAGAGAGGCGGGCGACAGGTAGCTTTTGTTGGCCGCCGCAGGCCCGATGCACACGCTGTGATCGGCGGCCCAGACATGCGGCGCGTCCGAATCGGCTTCGGAATAGACGGCGACCGAGGACAGCCCCCTGTCACGGCAGACACGAACGGCCCGCAAGGCGATTTCGCCCCGATTGGCGATCAGCACGCGTGACAGGCCCGAGCCGCGCCCGGTTGCCGCTTGGGGATGCGAATTTGAGCGTTGGTTCATTGAGTATTCTTCCACCGGCTGCCGGATCATGATTGGTGCCCCGTCTCGAAATAAAGCACATATCGTTTCAAATTAAGTATAGGATGATTGATTTCCGTTCTGCAAGAGGTCATAGTATTCATCGGTGGACAGGCCGCATGTCGGCCCTCCATCGCACAGAACAAGGGTGAACTATGAAGAACGAGTCAAAGCGCGCGCCGGTGGTCAACCTGTTCCACACCGAAGATCTGGATGACACGCTGATCGAGGACGGGATCGAGTCGACCCGGCGCGACCAACTGGCCGAGCTTGGCGTGACCGGCAAGGCGTTCATGATCCTGGAGCTGATCGCGCGCAGCGCACGGCCGATTTCAATCTCCGAAATGATTCGTATCACCGGCCTGACCAAGCCGACCACGCACCGCGTTGTGAACATGCTGGTGGAGATGGAGTTTCTGGAACGCGACGCCGCCGATCACGGGTTCATCGAAGGCCCCCGCCTGATCACCCTGTCGCAACGGGCGCTGGTGACATCCGCGCCCAGATCCCTGCGGCATTCGATCCTGCAGGAAATCGCCGCGGAAACCGGCGAGACCTGCAACTATGGCATCCTGTCAGGTTCCGAGGTGATCTATCTGGACCGGGTCGAATCCAAATGGCCGCTTGGCCTGCGCTTTGCCGCTGGCAGCCGGGTGCCCTCGCATTGCACGGCCATCGGCAAGCTGATGCTGAGCTTTCAGTCGGACCGGGATCTGCGCGCCATCGTCGAGGCACGACCGCTGACCGCCTACACGGATGCCACGATCACCGAGC
>JALQUE010000367.1 GCA_023260815.1 Roseovarius sp. | reverse complement strand
CGCTTCGGCAAAAGGCAACCATTCGCTGCACCTGCGGCTCGAACCATGAACGACGGTCGACAAGCAGGTCAAACCGTTCCTCTATGATGGGAATGAAGGGCAGACCATATTGGCGGGCCAGCGATTCAAGTCCGAAGGTTGCATCGCCACGCCCTTCGGCCACGGCGATGACAGCGTCAGTTTCACTTGGGGCTGTTTCAGTGACGCGCAAGTCCCCCAATGCCAACGCCGCATCCGCCGCCAGCGTCTCGAAAAGCTGCTGTGTGCCGGTGTCTTTCTGGCGCGGGATGAACATGTGTCCCGCCAGATCCTTCAGTCCCTTCACCTTTCCATCAAGCTGAGGGCGCAGGACCAGTCCCCGGGATCGTCGCGCCCATGACACCAAGGCCGCGTTCTCGCCGGCGCAAACTTTGGCGACATGTGGAAGGTTCCATTCGCCACTGGCTTCATCATGGATATGCAGGCCCGCCATCACGCCTTCACCGGCGCGGAACCGCTCTAGCCCATCCAGACTACCGTCGAAAAAAGAGGCCAGCCCACACCGCGATTGCCGGATCGCCCATTCCAGTAGCGGGTCGTGACTGCCAAGACAGATCGCCGGTCTGGGCCCGGTGGCCTTGGGTGCGCCGCTGCTGGCACTGGCAATCCACGCTTCGACCTCTCGGCGGGGAAACAGCAGCTTGCCTGTTGCACGAGACACCGGCACGTCACCCGATGCCGCAAGATCATAGACCTTGCGCTCCTTGATGCGCAGCAACTCGGCGAGTTCGCGCACCGTCAAAAATTCGTGTTGTGTCAGGTCTGGGTGATCGGTCATCGGCATCTCCACCGCGATCATCCCTCAGGATGGCCGCGCCGACAAGTGCCAGCGCGGCTCTAAAGGCCAGTCTCGGCGGTTAATCCGCGTTGGGGAAGAAGAGCTGCTGACCATTCAGGTCATACGAGGCAATTGCGGCCTGTCCCGCATCCGAGATCACCCAGTCGACAAAGGTCTGACCGGCTTCGGCATTGACGTTCTCGCATTTCGCGGGATTGACCAGTATCACACCGTATTGATTGAAGAGATCCTCGTCCCCTTCGACATGAATTTCGAAATCGGACTTGTTCTCGAAGCTGATCCATGTGGCACGATCCGTCATCGCATAGGCGTCCATACCCACGGCCACGTTAAGCGTCGCGCCCATGCCGGATCCGGTTTCCCGGTACCATGCACCCGACCCCGACGCCGGATCGACGCTTGTGGCGGCCCAAAGGCTCATTTCCTTTTTATGTGTCCCGGAATCATCGCCGCGCGATGCAAAAACCGCGCCGCTGGCCGCGATCTTCTCAAGGCTGGCCTGTGCATCCTTCATGCCGGTCACCCCGGCGGGATCCTCATCGGGGCCGACAATGACGAAATCGTTGTACATGAGGTCGAAACGTTCCACCCCATAACCGTCAGCGACGAACTTCTCTTCGGCTGCCTTGGCATGCACCAACAGGACATCCCCGTCGCAATTGGCTGCGTTCTTGATCGCCTGTCCCGTACCGACGGCAACAACGTTGACCGCGATGCCCGACTCTTGTGTGAAGATCGGCAGCAAGTGATCGTAAAGACCGGAATTGGCGGTCGAGGTCGTGGACTGAACGAGGATCGACTGTTCCTGCGCCACACCACCCGACGCGGCGATACCGGCAACGATAGCCGTGGTTGCGAGGATACGTGTTTTGAACGTCATGAGGTAAGACTCCCTTTTGGTGTTTAGGAATGATCAGGCGACGATCCTGCCCTGCAAGAAATCACGCGCCGCCTGTGTCTCGGGACGAGATAGGAACAGGTCTGAGGGGCCGTATTCGTGCAGTCGCCCCTGATTCATGAAGATGATATCGTCAGCCAAACGCCCGGCCTGGCCCAGGTCGTGGGTCACGAAGATGATCTTGGTGCCGTTCGCGCGCGCCTCCAGAACGATCTCTTCGATCTTCAGGACAGAGGCGGGGTCAAGACTTGCTGTTGGCTCATCCATCAGCATGACTTTCGGTGCCGTCGCCAGCGCCCGCGCCAGCGAAAGCCGCTGCTGTTCGCCTCCCGACAGAAGGCGGGCGGGCTGACGGGCATGATCCAGAAGCCCGACATGATCCAAAAGCGCATCCCGACGCGCCGCATCCCGAACGCCGCGGGCCTTCAGGGCAAACTCCACATTCGCCGCCACGGACCTGCGAAGGACCACGGGTTTCTGGAACACCATGGACTGCGCGCGCCTCAAATCGTCCGAAAGGGTCTGGCCACCCCACAGGACGCCCCCCGAACTGGGCGGAAGCAAGCCATGGATCAGCCGGAGCAACAGGGATTTCCCGGCGCCGTTCGGCCCCATGATCATCGTGATCCCATCAGGCGACAACGACAGGGACACATCACGGATCAAAGGCTTATCGCCGATGGTCAAACACAGGTCGCTGGTGGTCACGGCCCGAATGTCAGGCACCATCGGCAGCGCCGTGCCATCGGCGCCATTGCCGGTCATCACGGTGTTCAAAGCGACATCACGCATAGGCATGGCGCACAGCCGTCATGCGCAGGGATTGGACCATTGCGTTCACACCCAAGGCGATCACCATCAGCACCATACCAAGGGCCAACGCCAGCGACAGATCACCCTTGGATGTCTCAAGCGCGATGGCCGTGGTCATGACCCGCGTCAGATGATCGATATTGCCCCCGACGATCATTACCGCGCCCACTTCTGCCACGGCACGGCCAAACCCGGCCAAAGCGACCGTCATCAGCGAAAACCTCGCATCCCAGATCAGCGCCCGGACTTGCTGCCAACGCGACAGCACCAGCGAGCGGAACTGTTCGGCATATTCGGCGTTGAGATCTTCGAGAACCTGCCGGGACAGGGCCATGACGATCGGAGTGATCAGGATCGTCTGCGCGATAATCATCGCCGTCGGCGTGTAGAGCAATCCCAGAAACCCCAACGGCCCCGCGCGCGACAGATGCAAATAGACGATCAGACCAACCACGACAGGCGGCAACCCCATCAAAGCATTGAAAAGAATCAAAACAGCATTGCGACCGGGAAAGCGCGTTATCGCCACAATCGCACCAAGAGGCAGGCCGATCACGCAGGCCAGACCGATGGCGGTCAAGCTTACCTTCAAGGAAAGCGCAACGATTTCAACAAGATCAGCATCACCTGACAGAACAAGCGACACCGCCAGTCGAAATGCTTCACCGAAATCTTGCAAAATTCCCCTCCAATTCGCCTGATTGCGGAAATTTTGCAATTCTTACATCAAATGTGCAGCACCCCGCAAGGTCGAAACACTCCTCGGGATTTGGGTCCGACATGGTCAAACACTTGTTTTTCGATGGGTTAGATGTGCTTAATGAAGCCGGAGGTGAACGCGTCATGGCAGATCAGCACGACAAGGGAATGGCCATGCGCCGCAAAATCCTTGGCGACGCGCATGTCGACCGCGCCGAGGCGCAGACAACCGCGTTCGACGCACCTTTCCAAAGCCTCATCACCCAAGCCGCATGGGGGCATGTCTGGGCGCGCGACACGATCAGCCTCAGAGAACGCTCGATGCTGACGATCGCGCTGCTGGCAGCCATGGGCCATGACGAAGAATTGGCGATGCATGTGCGGGCTACAGCCAACACCGGCGCAAGCCGCGACGACATCATGGAAGCCCTGTTGCATGTTGCGATTTATGCCGGTGTGCCCTGCGCCAACAACGCGATCCGAATAGCCCGCGAAGTTCTGGACGACATGCACGAAAGCGACCGATCATGAGCAGCACACCCGGAGATTTCTACCAGCGTGACCGTGACTGGCACCCGCCTGCACTTGTACCGGCGTATAAATCCAGTGTCACACGGTCCCCAAACCTGCCACTTCTGTCGCTGGAAAACTCTCTCTCCGAAGTTACCGGACCGACGTTTGGACATAAGGACATTGGCCCGGTCGATCATGACTTGCTGTTGAATTACGCCACCCAAGGCGATCCGATTGGCGAGCGGATCATCCTGCACGGCCGCATTCTGGACGAAAACGCGCGGCCAGTGCCGGAAACGCTGATCGAAATTTGGCAGGCTAATGCGGGCGGGCGGTATCGCCATCGCAATGACAGCTATCTTGCCCCGATCGACCCGAATTTTGGCGGGTGCGGCAGGACACTGACCGATCAAAACGGGTATTATCACTTTCGCACAGTCAAACCCGGTGCTTATCCATGGCGCAACTCGATCAACAATTGGCGACCCGCGCACATCCATTTTTCGGTATTCGGGACCGCGTTCGCACAGCGCCTTGTCACGCAGATGTATTTCGAAGGTGATCCGCTGATCGACAAATGCCCGATCGCAACGTCCATGCCTGATCCGAACGCTCTGGATCAGTTGATCGCGCCGCTCGACATGAACGCCGCGATCCCATTGGATTGTCTGGCTTACCGGTTCGACATCATTCTGAGGGGACGCCGGTCGACCCTGTTCGAAAATCGGCTCGAGGGGAACTGACCATGTCCCGCACACTGGATCATCGCAAAGAAACGCCTTCGCAAACGGCCGGACCTTATGTGCATATCGGACTGGCGCCCGGAGCTGCCGGCTTTGACATCTATAGCGCTGAACTGGGGCAGGAAATCGCCGGACCGGATGCGCCTGGTGAAAGCATCAGAGTGGAGGGCTGCGTCTATGACGGCACCGGCGCTCCGGTCAAGGATGTGTTGATCGAGGTCTGGCAGGCGGATGCCGCCGGCATCTATCCCCACCCCGAAGACCCGCGACATGCGATGGTGGCCCGCGGTTTTCGTGGCTGGGGCAGGGTGATCTCGGATTTCGATAGCGGCGAATGGGCGTTCGATACGATCAAACCCGGCAAGGTACCGGGCCGATCAGGCAGCGTGCAGGCGCCCCATATCAACTTGTGGATCGTGGCGCGCGGGATCAATGTCGGGCTGAACACCCGGCTTTATTTCAGTGACGAGGTCCGTGCCAATGCCGATGATCCCGTGCTCAATCTGATCGAACAGCGGCACCGCCGCGACACCCTCATCGCCCGCCGCCATGACCGCGAGGGCACCCCGGTCTACCGCTTCGACATCTGCCTGCAGGGGGAAGACGAAACGGTGTTTCTGGACATCTGACCGATTATGGCGAACACAGGCAGCCTGCCCCGTCGAACATACATTTCCGTGGTCTCTTGCGCGGGCGGCCAGACGGCATAAAAGACCCACATTCCCATGCAACGGAGACAACCTGATGCCCGCATCCCCTGCCGACAGCGCCCTCTATCGCGGCCTTTTCTCGGATGACGAGGCACAGCGGCTATTCTCGGACAGCGCCGAGATACGCTCCATGCTGCTGGTCGAAGGGGCGTTGGCGCGGGTCCAGGGCGATACCGGCCAGATCCCCAAGGACGCGGCCGCCTTCATTGACAGGGCCAGCCGTGAAGTGCAGATCGACCCCGCCGGACTGGTCGACGCGACAGCCGCGAACGGCGTCGCGGTGCCTGCCCTGCTCACGGCCTTCCGAAAGGCGGCGGAAGCCCCGGACATGATGCAATTCGTGCATTGGGGGGCCACCAGTCAGGACATCATGGACACGGGCCTGATGCTGCGCTTGAAGCGCCTTCTGGAGCTGTTTGCGATCCGCCTGGACAACGTCCTCGATAACCTCGCCGCGCTTGCCGATGAAACCGCCGATCTGCCGATGGCCGGGCGCACCTATGGGCAGGTTGCGACCCCTACAAGTTTCGGTGCGGTCGTGGCCGCATGGGGGCGGCCGCTGCTGCGCTGGCGCGATCAGATGGGCGCGCTGCGCGATGAGTGCCTTTGCGTGTCTCTGTCAGGGGCGGCGGGGACATCCTCGGCGATGGGACCATCGGCACCAAAAATCCGGGCCGATCTGGCAAAGGCGCTGGATCTGGCCGATCCGGGCGCAAGCTGGCACAGCGAAAGGGACCGCATCGTGCGGCTATCCGACTGGATGGCAGGCGTTACAGGCGCGCTTGGCAAGATCGGCGAAGACCTGATCCTGCTGGCACAGACCGGACAGGGCGAGGTTACCATCTCAGGGGCGGGTTCCTCTTCGACGATGCCGCAGAAACAGAACCCGGTGGGGCCATCGGTTCTGGTGGCATTGGCGCGACAGACCAGCGCCCATGCCGGGCTGATCCATGATGCAGCGCTGCACCGCCAGCAACGCGACGGATCGGCGTGGTTCACCGAATGGCTGACCCTGCCCCAGATTTGCGTCAGCACCGGCAAGGCGCTTGCGCTGTCCGCCGATCTGGCACAGCGCATCAGCCCCGACCCCGACGCGATGCTGCGCGGGCTGGACCCTGACGGCCTGGGCCTGATCTATGCCGAAGCCCTCAGCTTTGCGCTCGCCGCTCGCATGCCACGGGACAAGGCCCAGGCCCAGATCAAGGTGCTCTGCGCCGAGGCGCGCGACACAGGCACCCCCCTGCCCGATCTGATCGCCCGCGATCACGCGGGTATCACGTCATCCGACACGCTTGGCCAAGCCCCTACCGAAGCGCGCGATTTCGCGGCGCAGGTCCGCCGCAGGCGTCTTGGCTAACGCCCGCGGCGCGGCCTGTTTCAGCCCAACGCCTCGTTGCAGCGTTTGCAGGTGCCGAGATGGGCATGCGTGCCCACATCGGGCAGGATCTTCCAGCAACGCTCGCATTTGTCGCCCGCAGCCTTGGCAAAAGACACCCCAACGCCGGCCACATCCGCCATCACAAAGGCCCCATCCGGTGCCGGGTCCGCGCT
>JALQUE010000278.1 GCA_023260815.1 Roseovarius sp. | reverse complement strand
TCGACGATCCTGTCGCCTTGCTCGGGGTCGAACCCTGTGGTTTCCGTGTCCAGAACGATCTCACGCATCTGCCAGCTTGCTCCCGATATCCTTGATCACATCCTGAACCTGTTGGCGCGCGGCCTCAAGTGTGTCCGTGGCAATCACATAATCCGACCGTCGGCATTTTTCCTCTGCCGGCATCTGCTTGTCCCGTATCGTTTCGAACTGCGCTTGGGTCATGGTCCCCCGCTCCATCACGCGGGCGCGCTGGACCTCCGCTGGGACAGTCACGCAGGCGATCGCATCAAACTGCGCCTCGGCGCCTGTCTCAAACAACAACGGAATGTCCAACACCACGATATCCGCCTGTGATGCTTCGATGAACGCGGCTCGGTCCTCTGCGACCAGAGGGTGAACAATCCCCTCGATCCGCCGCAACGCTTCAGGATCATCAGCGATAATCGCCTTCAATTTTTCACGCGACACCGCGCCATCAACCACGGCTTCGGGAAATACCTCGGCCATTGGCGCAACGGCCGCGCCGGTCTTGGCATAAAGCCGATGAACCGCCTCGTCTGCATCCCACACATCGCAACCCTGTTCGGCAAACATGCGCGCGGTTGTCGATTTTCCCATGCCGATCGATCCGGTCAACCCCAGAACAAAACTCATCTCAGGGCCGCTGCCCGTGCCGCGCTATCCACCACAGGCCGGACACCAAACCACCGCTCGAATCCCGGCACCGCCTGATAAAGCAGCATGCCAAGCCCATCGACGGTGACACAGCCAATTTCTTCCGCCTCGGCCAAAAGGCGTGTTTTCAACGGCGCATAGACAAGGTCCGTCACCACCGCATCCTTGCGCAACCCATCAAGCGGCACCCGCAACGGCGGCTTGCCGACCATGCCCAGGGATGTTGTGTTCACCACCGTCGTCGCATCTTCCAGCATGTTGCCGGCCTGGACCCAATCAACCACTATCAACCGCTTGCCGAAATCGGATTTCAGCGCTTCGGCCCTCACCTTGGTTCTGTTGGAAATCAGGATCTCGGGCACACCCGCATCCAGCAAGGACGCAACCACCGCCCGCGCAGCCCCTCCTGCTCCCAAAACGGCGGCTGGCCCCGCTTTGGGATCCCATTTTGGCGCATTCTCTCGCAGATTCTGGATAAAGCCATATCCATCAGTGTTATCCGCAAGGATTCTGCCGTCCTTGCGCAAGATCAGCGTATTCGCGGCCCCGATCAGGGTTGCCCGATCAGTGATAATGTCGGCGAACTCCATCACCTTTTCCTTGTGCGGCACCGTCACGTTAAGACCGACAAACCCCATCTTCGGCAATGTGCGCAGCACCGTCTCAAGATCATCCGGGCTTATATCCATCGGGATGTAGTGCCCCTTCAAGCCGTTCACCTTCAGCCAATGACCATGCAACTGCGGTGATTTGGAATGCGCAATCGGTGATCCGATAACCCCCGCCAATGGAATTTTATCCATGCTCATCCCTCCAGATCCCCCCTCAATGTCAGATAGGACAGCACCTCCAGCAGCGGCAGGCCAAGCACGGTGAAATAATCCCCCTGCACCTGCGTGAACAACCGAACGCCTTCCTCTTCCAGCTTGTAAGCGCCGACAGAGTGCCGGATACTGCCCCAGTTTCGCGCCACATAATCGTCCAGATACTGATCCGAGATTTGCCGCATCATCATCCGGGCAACGCCCACATGCCGCCAGATCGGGCGCCCGTTTTCACAGATCACCGCAGCCGACAACAAGTCATGGCGTTTGCCGCGCATTTTGGCCAACTGGGCGCGCGCTTCCTCGGGGCTTTCCGGTTTGCTCAGGATATCGCCATCGAAACTCAGCACCTGATCGCATCCGATAACCAGCGCTTGGGGATGCTTGGCGCTGATCTTCTGCGCCTTCATCTCGGCCAGCGCATCCACGATATCCCTCGGCGGGGCAGCGTCGGCCAGCATCGCATCGCGCAACGCGTCCTCATCGACGCGCGCCGGGATGGCCACCACCTCGACGCCCGCATTCCGGAGCAGGGTCAGCCGGATCTCGGATCCCGACGCAAGGATGATTTCCGTCATCTTGTGGACAACCTCTTGGATATCTTAACGAGTGTTTAAGAACAGATCGGCCAGAAATCCATCCCCGGCGATCAATCCCCTGATCCCTCGTCATGTCGCGCCGCAATGCCGCGGATCATCCGCAGGGGATATGAATAACTCTCGACACTGGAAAACACGTGGCCGTTGGCATGTGTCCCCGAGTTATTAATAATTGTAAATCCATCCTAAGCAATTGATATATATGTCTTATTTGTAAATTTCTGCAATATCCATCAATTTATGAACAGTTTTATCCACATAGCTCAAGGCCTGTCCATAACCCGGTGACAAACGGTTAATCCACAGGATCGTGGGTCCCCTACTCCAAACAATCACCTTTTTAATCTTTATTTTTATTTATAGAGAAGACAGCGAAGAAAGAGGCCCGATATGAGTGACGTCCTGATAACGCTCTACCCCTGGAGCAAGGCATTCCATATCATGTCCGTCATCTCGTGGATGGCGGGCCTGTTCTATCTGCCGCGCCTCTATGTCTACCATGTCGAACAATCCTCTCCGGGCGATAGCCGCGATGAGGTATTTCAGACTATGGAACTTAAATTGCTCCGTGTCATCATGACCCCGGCGATGATCGCCTCCTGGCTGTTTGGCCTGATGATGGTGCTTACACCCGGCATCATCGATTGGACGGCGATCTGGCCCTATGCCAAAGGCGGCGCCATCCTGGCGATGACGTGGTTCCACCACTGGCTTGGTGTCCGGCGCAAGGATTTCCTTGCTGGCCGCAATCAATTGACCGGGCGCCAGTACCGGATGATGAACGAAGTACCGACCGTTTTGATGGTCGTGATCGTGCTTGCGGTCGTCATCAAATTCTGAGGATCGTTGACTCGCTCATGCGCTGTGCGTATGTAGCAGCCAAGCGCCCGTCCGGGTGACCCGTTTCCAATTCAAGATGCTGACATGATGACCTGCAATTGCGGGATACTCATGCCCAAGGAATTCCCCATGTCCGAAGACCTTTTGAACCTGTGTGATCTCAAGGCGACCAGTGCCAAGGATCTGCTTGCCATGGCCGAAGAGCTTGAGATCGAGAATGCCTCGACCATGCGCAAAGGCGAAATGATGTTCCAGATCCTGCGCGAACGCGCGGATGAAGGGTGGACCGTCTTTGGCGATGGCGTTCTTGAGGTGCTTCAAGACGGGTTCGGCTTCCTCCGCTCCCCTGAGGCGAATTACCTTCCCGGCCCTGACGATATCTACGTGTCGCCCGAAACGATCCGCCAGTATTCCTTGCGGACCGGCGATACCATCGAAGGGGAAATTCGGGCGCCTGAAGAAAATGAGCGTTATTTCGCCCTGACGACCGTCAAACAGATCAATTTTCAGGATCCCGAACGTGCCAAGCACAAGATCGCGTTCGACAACCTGACCCCACTCTATCCCGACGAGCGCCTCAAGATGGAGGTCGAAGACCCCACCATCAAGGATCGCTCGCCCCGCGTGATCGACCTTGTCGCGCCGATCGGGAAAGGCCAGCGCTCGCTGATTGTGGCGCCGCCGCGGACGGGTAAGACGGTTCTGTTGCAGACCATCGCCAACAGCATCGAAAAGAACCATCCGGAATGTTACCTGATCGTTCTTCTGATCGATGAACGCCCCGAAGAAGTGACCGACATGCAGCGCTCGGTGAAGGGCGAAGTCATCAGCTCGACCTTTGATGAACCCGCTGCGCGACACGTGGCCGTTGCCGAAATGGTGATCGAAAAAGCCAAGCGTCTGGTGGAGCATAAGCGAGATGTTGTTATTCTTCTCGACTCGATCACAAGACTTGGTAGGGCGTATAACACAGTTGTCCCATCATCGGGCAAGGTTCTGACG
>JALQUE010000221.1 GCA_023260815.1 Roseovarius sp. | reverse complement strand
GCAAGGACAGCCACCGTCACCGCATCGCTGGCGCGACGCAGGTGCTTTTGGCCTCGCGCAACCGCGTCGCCCTGATGCATGAACTGCGCGACGCGCCCGAACCGTCCTTGGCCGATCTGCTGACCAAACTTTCGCCCGTCGATCTGATCCTCGTCGAAGGCTACAAGCGCGACACCCACCCCAAGGTCGAAGCGCATCGCTCGGTCACCGGCAATCCCCTGATCGCCCCCGACGATCCCACCGTGCGCGCCGTGGCCAGTGACACGCCGCTCGATCTGGACCGTCCGGTCTTCGATCTCGATGACACGGTCGCCATCGCCGATTTCATCCTCTCCGAGGTCGGTCTGTGACCCCAGTCGATACCGTCGCGATTGTCGACTGGTCGGGGGGCAACGATACCGGCCCGCGCCCGCGTCGCGATGCGATCTGGCTGGGCGTCACCCGGCACGGGCAGGATCAGCCGCCCGCCTATCTGCGCAACCGCACCGATGCCGAAACCGCCCTCGCCACCCTGATCGACACCGAACGATCGGCGGGCCGCAGGCTTCTGATCGGCTTCGATTTCCCCTTCGCCTATCCCTCAGGCTTTGCGCAGGCGCTCACCGGTCAGGCCGATCCTCTGGCCGTGTGGGACTGGCTCGATCAGCAAATCACCGACACGCCCCGCGCCAACAACCGGTTCGAAGTGGCCGGCGCCATCAATCGCGCCTTGGGGCAGGGCCGTGGCCCGTTCTGGGGCAATGCGCGCCCCGGCCATGACATCCCCGGCCTGCCACGCACCAAGGCAGGCTACGCCAACCCCTTTGCCGACCGCCGCGCCGTGGAACACGCCGCCCCCGGCAGTTTCACCTGCTGGCAACTGGCCGGTGCAGGCGCTGTCGGCTCACAGGTTCTCATGGGGCTGCCCGTGCTTGCCCGTTTGCGGCGTCGCTTTGCAGGACACATCGCCATCTGGCCGTTCGAGCCTCTGGATAGGCCCGTCGCCTTCGTGGAAATCTGGCCCAGCCTGATCGATGGGGCGGTCAAACGCGCCGAGGCTCAGGGCGGCATCCGCGACGCGCATCAGGTCCGTCTTCTGGCCCGGGCGCTCGCGCGCTTGCCTGAACCGGACCTGCGCGCCATGTTGCATGTAGACGCACCCGAGGAGGGCTGGATCATGGGCCTTGGCCATGAGGACAAACTCGAACAGGCCGCCGCCGCCACCGACGCCGCCACCACCCATGGCGCCGACGATGGCGCCGAAGATGCGGGCACGGACACCGCCACCCCGCTTGCGCCGCCGCCCCTGCGCGATGATTGCTTCGCGCTGCCCGCCGGTGTGGACTGGACCCCGGTGGATGACGCATTGGCGCTCTTGCGCACCCGCCTGCACCCGGTCGTCGCACAGACCGACCGTCCGTTGTCGCAGGCACTTGGCCGGATCCTCGCCCGCGATGTCACCGCTCTGCGATCGAACCCGCCGCAACCCAACACCGCTGTGGATGGCTACGGCTTCGCCCACGCCTCGCTCACCACCGGCGATCAGGTGCTGCCCTTGGTTCAAGGCCGCGCTGCCGCCGGTATCCCCTTTGACGGCACCGTGCCGCCCGGTCATGCGATCCGCGTGCTGACCGGGGCCGCGCTGCCCGCCGGGGTCGATACGGTCATCCTGCAAGAGGACGTGACCGCCACCACCACCCACATCGCCTTCCGTCCCGGCATCAAACCTGGCGCCAACACCCGCCGCGCCGGCGAGGACGTGACCGCAGGCACCGCCATTCTTGCCGCAGGCCGCCGCCTGACTCCCGCCGATCTGGCCCTGGCCTCGGCAACGGGGCGTGCCGCCCTGCCGGTGCATGATCGCCTGCGCGTCGCCGTGATTTCCACCGGAGACGAGCTGATCGAGCCGGGTGATCCCGCAGGCCCCGGGCAGATATTCGACGCCAACCGGCCCATGCTTCTGGGCCTGATGCAGCAGTTCGGGTTCGACACGCTCGATCTGGGTCGGGTTCCCGACAACCGCGCCGCCCTGCGGACAGCCCTTGATCGCGGCGCCTCCGGCGCCGATGTGATCCTCACCTCCGGCGGGGCCTCCTCGGGCGACGAAGATCATGTCTCGGCCCTGCTGAACGAGGCCGGCGCGATGACCGAATGGCGCATCGCCGTAAAACCCGGCCGCCCGCTGGCGCTTGGCCTCTGGTCCGGCACGCCGGTGTTCGGCCTGCCCGGAAATCCGGTGGCCGCGCTGGTCTGCACGCTGATCTTCGCGCGCCCCGCCATGGGCTTGCTGGCCGGTGCGGGCTGGCAGGCGCCGCAGGGCTTCGATCTGCCCGCCGCCTTCGAGAAATCCAAGAAACCTGGCCGCCGGGAATATCTGCGTGCGCGGATGCGCGATGGCCGTGCCGAGGTGTTCACATCCGAAGGCTCGGGCCGGATCAGCGGGCTGAGCTGGGCCGAAGGTCTGGTCGAACTCCCCGATGGCGCCGCGCAGATCACCCCCGGCACCCCGGTCCGTTTCCTGCCCTTCGGCAGCTTCCTCTGATCACACCGCCCCAGATCGCACCGCCCCGATCACACCGACACCGCCGCCCTGATCATCCCGGCGCCTCTTCTGGCCAGAAATATCCCGGGGGAGTCGATCAAATCCCCCGGATTTGATCGGCGGGGGCAGGGCCCCCCGCACCGCCTGCCGCAGGTCTCAGACGCCGATATAGCGATCGACGATGCTGCGATCCTCGCGCAGTTGGCTGGCCGCCATGATAGCGCCGCCGCGCCCGTTCTCGAGAAAGGCCACCCGGTCGGCCACCGACAGGACGGCATCCACCCTCTGTTCCACCAGCAGGATCGCGACGCCTGCCTCGCGCAGCGTGACGATCACCTGCCGGATCGCCTCGATCATCGACGGCTGCAGGCCCTCGGTCGGCTCGTCCAGCAGCAGCGCCTTGGGCCGCAGGCACAGCGCGCGCGCCGTGGCCAGCATTTGCTGTTCGCCACCCGACA
>JALQUE010000218.1 GCA_023260815.1 Roseovarius sp. | reverse complement strand
CGATATCGCGGTTCGATGACATTACTCGGGCCGATGCAAGGGCGACTGGGGGGAAGCGAGGGGCCAGCCCCTCGCGCTCCCCGGGATATTTGAGGCCAGAAGACGCACAGGCCAAAACACGGTCAGAAGGGCAGCTTCATGTCCTTGGGAAGGCCCATGCTTTCGGTGAGTTTGCCCATTTCTTCCTGGGCGCGGTCGCTGGCCTTTTGCTGCGCGTCCTTGATGGCGGCAAGGATCAGATCCTCGACCACTTCCTTGTCATCGGAATTGAAGATCGAAGGATCGATATCGAGCGCCTTGAGTTCGCCCTTGGCGCTGCATGTCGCTTTCACGAGGCCGGCGCCGGAGACGCCTTCGACCATCATGTTGTGCATGTCTTCCTGCAGATCGGCCATCTTCTGCTGCATTTCCTGAGCGGCCTTCATCATCTTGGCCATGTCGCCCATCTGGCCCAATCCCTTGAACATCATCTTCTCCTTGGTGGCGGGGCCGGGGCGGCCCGGCAAATCTGGGTGTCTGGTGTCGTTACATCATATCGGTCCACGGAAGGCGACTGGCAAGCCGTTCCGCGCAATTCAGTCTTCTTCGAAGGGATCCCATTCATCCTCTACTTCGGGCAGCGCCTCGGCGCCGGCTTCGGCGGCGATGTCGGCTTCGGTGCGGATCGAGGTGATCTGCGCCTTGGGAAAAGCGGACAGAACGGCCTGCACCAGCGGATGACGGCTGGCTTCATCGCGCAGGGCGGTATCGGCGGCGTCACGCTGTTCGGCGATGGTTTCGGCGCCGCCGTCGTTCACGATGCTGATGCCCCAGCGGTTGCCGGTCCAGCGTTGCAGCGCGGCGCCCAAGCGTTGCGACAGGTCCTGAGGGGCGTTGCCGGTGGGCTGAAAGGTGATGCGGCCGGGCCGGTAGGAGACGAGCCGCACGTTGGTTTCCACCTCGACCAGCAGCTTGACGTCGCGGTGGGCGCGGATCAGGTCGACCACATGCTCGAATGTCGGGTAATGGGCCAGAGCGGCATCGGCGGCGACCGCGAGGGCCTGTGGGCCGCCATGCGCGCGCGCGCCTGGACCGGAGGGGCCCGGATGGGTCGGAGCGGTGGTGGCCTGGGGAGCGCTTGCCGCGGATGACTGACCGTGGGCCGCAGGGCCGGCGGCGCTGAGGCCTGTGCCGGGCGGTGGGGCGGCGGGCGGCGGGGCGTCGCGCAGTTTGCGCACGAGGTCTTCGGGTGTGGGAAGATCGGCCACATGGGTCAGTCGGATCACGGCCATTTCGGCAGCCATCATGGCGTTTGGCGCCTCGGCCACCTCGTCGAGCGCCTTGAGGAGCATCTGCCACATCCTGGTCAGGACGCGCATTGGCAGGGCCTCGGCCATTTGCTGGCCACGGGCGCGTTCGTCGGGACCGATGGTGGGGTCGTCGGCGGCTTCGGGGGTGATCTTGACGACGGAAATCCAGTGGGTGATCTCGGCCAGATCCCGCAGCACCGCCATCGGATCGGCGCCTTCGGCGTATTGGCCGCCCAGTTCGGTCAGCGCGCCGGCCGCATCGCCCTTCATGATCAGATCGAAAAGGTCGAGCACCCGGCCGCGATCGGCCAGGCCGAGCATGGAGCGCACCTCGGCGGCGGTGGTTTCGCCGGCGCCATGGCTGATCGCCTGATCCAGCAGCGATGTGGCGTCCCGCGCCGAGCCTTCGGCGGCGCGTGTGATGAGCGCCAAGGCATCACCCGCGATCTGCGCCCCTTCGGCGTCGGCGATCCGGCGCAAGAGGGCGATCATCACTTCAGGCTCGATGCGGCGCAGATCGAAGCGCTGGCAGCGGCTGAGCACGGTGACGGGCACCTTGCGGATTTCGGTGGTGGCGAAGATGAATTTCACATGCTCGGGGGGTTCTTCAAGCGTCTTGAGCAGCGCGTTGAATGCGCTGGTCGAGAGCATGTGCACCTCGTCGATGATGTAGATCTTGTAGCGCGCGGAGGCGGCGCGATAGTGAACGGAATCAATGATTTCGCGGACATCGCCCACGCCTGTGCGGGAGGCGGCGTCCATCTCCAGCACGTCGACATGGCGGCCTTCCATGATGGCGGTGCAATGTTCGCACTGGCCACATGGTTCGGTGGTGGGGCCGCCCTGACCGTCCGGCCCGATGCAGTTCATACCCTTGGCGATGATCCGGGCGGTGGTGGTTTTGCCGGTGCCGCGAATGCCTGTCATGATGAAGGCCTGCGCGATCCGGTCGGCCTTGAACGCGTTTTTCAGCGTGCGTACCATCGCGTCCTGACCCACCAGATCGGCAAAGGTTTCGGGCCGGTATTTCCGGGCGAGCACCTGATAGGGTCTGGCGGGTGTGTCGGTCATGCGGGGCCTGTCGGATTCGGAGATCGTCGCCAGCCTAAAGCGGGGGGCGGGGGGCGTCCACCGTCTAAAGCGAGCCTGCGCATGCAGCTTGCTTTTGGACGGGGTTGCGGCAAGGATATCGTGGCTGAGGGAGGGGCATGTCGCGGTCGGAAGACCATGTGACGATGCCGCTGATATAGATGTAGGGCATTGTAATCATGACGGGATTTATCATACACGCCTTGCAGGTCGCCGAAGGGATACTGGCCATTGCGCCGATGCCGGGTCGGGGCGGACATTATGCCGAGGACATCGCCCATCTGCGCGACTGGAAGCCGGCGTTGGTGGTCTCCATGGTCACTTTGCCCGAGTTGGCCGCGCAGGGCGCGGGCGATCTGGGGAACGATGTGCAGGACATGGGGACGCGGTGGCTCCATGTGCCGGTGCCCGACATGGACACGCCCGGCCCCGAAGGCGAGGAGGCTTGGCATATGGCCAGCAATGCGGCCCTGTCGGCGCTGCAGGGACGGGGCCGGGTGTTGATCCATTGCATGGCGGGCTGTGGGCGGTCGGGGATGGCGGCGTTGCGGCTGATGATCGAGGCGGGCGAGGCGCCGGAGGCGGCGTTTGCGCGGCTGAGGGCGATCCGGCCCTGCGCGGTTGAGACGGCGGCGCAGCTGGAATGGGCGCGGCAGGGCTGAGGCCTTCGAATCAGGGTTAATACGCTAAAAAACAAGGGAAAACGCTGTTCGGTATCACGTCGGTACAACGTCGGTATCGCGTCGGTGCGGCTGTTGGCGGATGGCGTGGTGAAGACAGCGCGCGGTGGACCGACCAAGCGCTGCCCGCATCGTGGCGCTGTCACCGGGATCGGCGGAGGCGCGGCAGGATGTAGGGGGTGCGGGTCTGGTAGCGGTGGAAGCGGTCCCCGTAGAGGGCGGTGAAGCGACGTTCCTTGAGCCGGGGCGCGAGCAGGCAATAGGCCGTATAGACAAGTGCCAGCGCCAGTTGGTCGGGGGTCCAGACCGGCACGGTCCAGAGCGTCAGCGCGAAGCCCACGTAGATCGGTTGCCGGATCAAACGGAAGAGGCCGGTGTCGGGCATGTCGGGAAATCGGGGGCGGATCTTTTGCACCAGGGACATCCAGCCGAGCGCGCCGGACTGCACCTCGGGGCCGGCGTCATAGCTGGCCTTGATGAGGATCAGCCACGCGCTGGCATAGGCTGCGCAGAGCAGCCAGAAGGCCGCGCCCTCGGCCCGCCACCAGACGATGCCGCTTGGTGTCCAGAGGAGGAAGAGCGCGGCCAGTTGCGCGGAGGCGATGATCGCATAGGTGGTGGTGGCCAATGTCGAGCCATGGGGCCGTGGTGCCAGCCGGGACAGAAAGGCGCGGCCCCGCGCCGTCAGCAGCACGGAATGCGCCAGCGGGAATTGCACGATCAGCAGGGCATTGACCACGATGTGCCAAGGCGCGGGCACACGGCCCAGGCTTTCGCTCATGCCGAAGAACATCGCAACGATCATCGCCAGGACGGCCACGGCAAAGACCGCGTGACAGACCACGCCATAGGCCAGGGCCAAGGCAATGCGACCAGCGCCGGGAGGCGCATGGAAAAGGCCCGTCACAAGGCGCAAAAGCCGTGCGAAGGTGCTGTCGGTCCGGGGTGTCACGAAGATGTGCGGCGCAGGTTACAGAAGCAGGCGCCAGACCAGATAGTTGGGCGCGACGCAAACGAAGGTGATGCAGCCGATCTTTGACCAGAACACGGCACGGCCCAGCCAGCCTTCCCCGCGGCTTGCGGGTGCGAAGCTGTCCACGGCGGCCATGACGGCATATCCCATCGCTTCGGTCTTGCGACCCTCGAGCCGGAGGGAGGCCATCGCCTTTTCGTAGACTTCCTGCTGGCGCATCGCTTCGGCGGTGCGGCGATCCGTGTCGACTGTCTGTCCGTCCATCTTTGCCTCCGATTGAATACCACGGGACGCAGATAGGCCGATGCGGCCAAGAGGAAAGGCGGAAAACCCGGAGAATGCGATCTAAATTGCCGGACAGGGTGCGACCAAATGGCCGGAACCGCGCAGGCCGCAGGTAAACGGCACGTATCGCAGTCAAAAGGGGGAAGAGGTGAGAGGTTGGACAACGACCCAAGCGGGGCTCGTTACGGCTGCTTCCTTCCGGACCTGACCGGGTTGGCGAGGCGCCTGCCCGCGCCAACCTCTCACCGGGGTATCTAGGGGTCTTGCGGCGGATTCGCAAGGGGCGCGTCGGCCCCCAGAGGCAGGCGCAAGCGCAGGAAGCCTTTGCTGTCGCGGCCCAGATCCCGGGCGGCGAGCGCATCCATGTCGCACGGGTGGCGGCGCAGGCCGGGGCCGGTCTCGATTCGCACGCTGGCCCCCGGAACCGCACAGAGAGCCCAGCCGGTGTCGCGCGGGGCGTCGATGGGGGCGCTGTGGCGGATATGATGGGTGAGCGCGTCGCGCACTTGTCGGGCCGCCTGCCGTGTTGGGCCGAGGACAAGATCGCCGTCGCCCAGTGCCGGATAGGGGCCGCTGCCGGCGGCGCGATAATTGTTGGTGGCGATCAGGAACAGGTTATCGTCCCGGACGGGGCGGCCCGCGATGCGCAGATCGAGAATGCGTCTTGCGTCTGGATCGATGAGCGCGCCATCCGGGCCGAAGCGCGCGGGCTGGCCCACGTCGATCCGGTAGGTGACGCCTGAAACGGTGTCGAAGGCATGGCCGGGAAACCGGGGATCGAGAAGCGGCTGGTCGGGGCGATCCGGCAGGATGCGAAGAAAGCCGCTGGCGGCGCGTTCGAGCCAGTCGCGCAGGCGGGCGCCGGTGATGCGCGCACAGGTCAGGGTGTTGGGAAAGGGATAAAGGCTGACCGCATCGCCCATACGGAACGGGCCGGGCGGGATGTCGACATAGTGATAAGGGCCAGCACGTCCGCCGGTGCGAAAGGGGGCCGTGGCAGACAGGATCGGCAGCCCCCCGGCCGGCGTACCGTGGACGGCGCGGGCAATGGCAGCGGTCTGGGCGGCGTTGATCAGGGCGGTGACGGGATCATCGCGGATCAGTGCCAGATAGCTGTGCAAAGGGATGCGCGTGGTGTTGAGGCGTTTGCCCATGGCCGTGATCGTCTGGTTATGGGCGCGGCCCACGATGCGCAGAATCGCGGGATCGGCGGGGGCGGGGGGCGTGCCCGGCGTGCGCTGCACGGGGCGGGCCTCGGAGCGGTGGCGCTGAACGCGCCAACCTTGGGGGCCAAGTGCAAGCCGCAGATCGACAATGCCCAGATGCGATCCGGCGAACCCCGCCATCACGGCGGGAATGCCATGCAGCGTGCCATCGGCGCTATCGACGCCGGGCAGGCCATCATGATC
This sequence comes from Roseovarius sp., assembly GCA_023260815.1. Taxonomy (GTDB): domain Bacteria; phylum Pseudomonadota; class Alphaproteobacteria; order Rhodobacterales; family Rhodobacteraceae; genus Roseovarius. The sequence continues at coordinate 8,707 of JALQUE010000218.1, read as the reverse complement.
GGGGCCGGGGAAAACCCGGTGGCTGTGGCCTGCAAGAACCGCGTCGATGCCGGGAACGGTGGCCAGCGGCAGGGCCGCGTTTTCCAGCCCTGGGTGATCGGCGGTATCGTCGATCCCGGTATGGGCCAGCATGACCACAAGATCGGCGCCCGCGGCACGCAGCGCGGGCGCCTGAGCACGGGCGGTTTCGGTGATCCCGGCGGTCCGGACGCGGCCTTGCAGGTGGTCACGGTCCCATGTGGCGACCTGTGGCACCACCACGCCGATCACGCCGATCCTGAGGTCGTGCAGGCGCCCGGCCTCGTCGCGCAGGCGGCGGGTCAGCAGGAGGGTCGGGGCGGCGGGCAGGCGCGTCTTGCCCAAGGGGTGCAGATTGGCGCAGGTCACTGGAAAACGCGCGTCCGACAGGGCGTTTGACAGGAATTCGAGGCCGAAGTTGAAGTCGTGATTGCCAAGCGCCACGCCGTCATAGCCCAAGGCGTTCATGGCCGCGATCACGGGGTGAGGGCCAGGCCAGCCGCCGGGCAGGGGGGGCAGATCGCTGAGCGGCGTGCCTTGGAGGAAATCGCCATTGTCGAACAGCAGGCAGTTGGGCACCTCGGTGCGGGCGGCGTGGATCAGGGTCGCGACGCGGGCCAGCCCGAACTGTCGCGGACACCGGTGGTCGAGATAGTCGAACGGTGCGATATGACCGTGCATATCGGTGGTTTCAAGCAATCTGAGATGTAGGGTCGCCACGGGAGAGCGTCTGTCGGATGGGGGTGAGGGGCGGAGGTTTTTCAACGTCGGGCAATCGCATTGCTGAAAATGGAGGGGATCCACATGGGGGCCGGTGAACGCAGGCACGTCGATTGGTTAACGTCCTGAACATACGTTAAAAAAGGTGTAATGTAAAATAAAATTACAACTTAAGGATGTGTAAAGCTGGTGCGGCATGACGTCACGCGCCCGGAGTGGCTTGTCGGGGCTGCGGGAACGTGGCACCTCAAGCGCGAAGGAGACGCGAGATGAGACATGCCGAAACAGTGACCTTCGGAGGGTCCGGTCTGGACCGGGTGGCCGAGCTGCGCGGGGACGTGGCGGGGCTTGCCGCGGCGATCGAAAAGGGTGGCGCCAGCGCGGTGTTGTTCTGGCGAGGAAAGCCTCTGGTGGAGGGGGATGGACTGGACCGGCTGGCGCGGCTGCCGGCGGATCATCCGGTGCTGGCCGAGGCCGATGGAGCGCCGGTTCTGCTGGGGTGCGAGGACGGGCGGCTGATCTTTGGGCATGACCTGTCGAGCTGGACGCCCGAGGGGGTGGACGACAGCCAGCTGGACCGCTTTCTGGACCCGACCGAGCAGCGTCATCCCGGCTTGCCGCAGGACATGGCCTTTGCCGAATTGCGCCGGATCATGAGCGGATTGACCCCGCGCGATGCCGAACTGGCGGCGACGGGAAAAGCCATTCTGGGTTGGCATCTTAGCCACAGGTTCTGTGCCCGCTGCGGTGCCGAAAGCGAGATGGCGCAATCGGGCTGGCAGCGGGTGTGCGGCGCTTGTGGCGGGCATCATTTTCCGCGCACCGATCCGGTTGTCATCATGCTGATCACGCGCGGCAATCGGGTGTTGCTGGGCCGGTCGCCGGGGTGGCCCGAGGGGATGTATTCGCTTCTGGCGGGGTTCATCGAGCCGGGCGAGACGATGGAGGCCGCGGTGCGCCGGGAAGTGTTCGAGGAAACCGCCGTGCGCGTCGGAGAGGTCGGGTATCTGGCCAGTCAGCCCTGGGCGTTTCCGTCCTCCTTGATGATGGGCTGCCGGGGCGAGGCGTTGAGCGACGAGATCACCATAGACCCGCATGAGATCGAGGATGCGCAATGGTTCACGCGGGAAGATATCCTGCGGGCCTTTGCCAAGGAACATCCGTTTCTGGCGCCGGCCAGACAGGGGGCGATCGCTCAATTTCTGCTGCGCAACTGGCTTGCGGATACGCTGGATTGAGGTGAAAGTGTCGCCCGGTGGGTATCAGTGTCGAGTATGGGGTAGGAAAAACAATGAAAATGAACGCGCGGGAGGATGTCGAGGCTCCGATCGAGTTCGTCTATCAGCAGATCACGGATTTTCAGGCATTCGAACGCCGTGCGATGCGGCGCGGCGCAGAAGTTCTGAGGGTCGATGATCTGAAGGCAGACGGGCCGGGTATGGCGTGGGACGTGACCTTCATGCTGCGCGGCAAGCAGCGTGACGTGCAGATCCAGCTGGCGCGACTGGACCCGCCAAACGGCTTGACCATGGCGTCGCGGTCGCCGTCGATGGGCGGGGAAATGGTGGTTGATCTGGTGGCGCTGTCGCGCAATCGCACGCGGATGACCTTGAATATGGAACTGGTGCCCAAGAACCTGACAGCCCGCCTTTTGGTGCAATCCATGAAGCTGGCGCGCAAATCGCTGACGCGCCGCTTGCGCAAGCGGGTCAGCGAGTACGTGGTCGAATTGCAGGACCGATACGATCGCGGGCCATGATCCGGCTTTGATCTGACAGACGACAGCTGACCCCATCACGGCGCTGCACCCCGCCCGGTCTGGGCCTGTCGGGGTGGTGGGGCCGGTCGGGGATGTCAGTGGCGGCCGGGATCGGCGGGATAGACGCCCAGCATCCGCACTTCGGAGGTGAAGTAATCCAGCTCATCCAGGGCGCGTCTGACGGCGGGGTCTTCGGGGTGGCCTTCGATATCGGCATAGAACTGCGTGGCGTTGAACGAGCCGCTGATCATATAGCTTTCCAGCTTGGTCATGTTGACGCCGTTGGTCGCGAAACCGCCCATCGCCTTGTAGAGAGCCGCGGGGATGTTGCGGACCTGAAACACGAAGGTCGTCATCATCCCGTCATCGCCGCGTCGCGCATAGTCGGGGTCGCGTGACATCACAAGAAAACGGGTGGTGTTGTTGCCCTCGTCCTCGATCTCGCGGGCAAGGACGTCCAGGCCGTAGATCTCGCCGGCGAGTTCACTGGCCAGCGCGGCCAGGGCCGGATCGCCGGTTTCGGCGACCTGACGGGCCGAGCCAGCCGTATCGGCACCGGTGACGCGGTGGATGCCATGCATGTGCAGAAATTCGCGGCACTGGCCCAGAAGCATCGTGTGGCTCATGGCGCGGTCGATCTGGGCCAGCGACGTGCCGGGCAGGGCCAGAAGATTGATATGCACACGCACGAAGGCCTCGGCGATGATGTGCAGACCGGATTCGGGGAGCAGGTGGTGAATGTCGGCCACCCGCCCGAAGGTGGAGTTTTCGACCGGCAGCATCGCCAATTCGGCCTCGTGGCTGCGCACCGCCTGAATGGCGTCTTCGAAGGTGCGGCAGGGCATGGCCTCCATGTCGGGATAGGTTTCGCGGCACGCCTGATGGGAATAGGCGCCGGGCTCGCCTTGGAAGGCAATGCGCTTGGTCATGATGGGTGGTTCCTGTCGATAGGCCGTGGGTCGGTCGATTGGTCGCGCAAACTACACCTTGCGCCACATGAGGGGAAGCGGATAGATACGCCGCGACGGATACCTAACGGGAAACGGGCACATGTTCGACACGATGACATTCACGAAGGTCCTTGGCAGCTTTTGCGGCGCGCTTCTGATCTTCCTACTTGGTAGCTGGGCGGCAGAATCGCTCTATCACACGGGCGGCAAGCATGGCGACGACCATGCCCAGGGCTACGTGATCGATACGGGCGCTGATGATGGTGCCGAAGAGGTGGCCGACGAAGGCCCCAGCTTTGCCGAACTTTACGCCGCTGCCGATGTCGGCAAGGGCGAGCGCGTCTACAACAAATGCGCCGCCTGTCACAAGCTGGAGCAGGGCGCGAACGGCACTGGCCCCTACCTGTACGGTGTGGTCGGGCGCGATGTCGCCGCCGCCGATGGCTTTGGCTATTCGGGCAACCTGATCGCGGTCAACGATGTGTGGACGCCCGAAGAACTGGATGCGTTCCTGGAAAACCCCAAGAGTTATGCACCGGGCACGACGATGGGCTTTGCCGGTCTGCCGAAGGCCGAGGATCGCGCCAACGTGATTGCCTATCTCGACATGACCGATGGCGACATGACGGAAGTGGCCGCAGCGGCCCCCGCCGCGCAGGACGAGGCTGCAGCCGCACCTGCCGCCGAAGCGCCCGCGACCGAGACAGCGCAGGCGGAAGCAGCACCTGCCGAGGCCGTGACCGCAGAAGAGCCGGTGACGGCCCAGGCCGAGGCGGAACCCGCAGCCGAAGCCGAGGCAGCAGCCACAACGGCAGATGCCGGTGGCGCCGAGTCGGCCTTTGCGCAACTGGTTGCCGCAACCGATCCGTCGGAGGGCGAAAGCCTGTATCGCCGCTGTGCCGCCTGCCACAAGCTTGAAGAGGGCGCGAACGGTGTCGGTCCGTATCTCTATGGCGTGGTTGGCCGGGACATCGGCAGCGTCGAGGGGTTCCGCTATTCCAACGCGCTGCAGGATCTTGGTGGCGCATGGACCGCCGACGAGCTGAACGCGTTCCTTGAAAATCCCAAGGAATATGCGCCCGGCAACAAGATGAGCTTTGCCGGTCTGCGCAAGGAAGAGGACCGCGCCGCTGTGGTCTCGTACCTGCAGAGCGTCGCTCAGTAACGCGACGCGCGTTCCACGCCTTACCAGAGGCCGCCGCCCAAACCAGGACGGCGGCCTTTTCCATGTCAGGGTCCATGTCCGGGCGGCTGTGCGCGGCGGAAGCGTTTTGGCAAAATGGCCGATCACGGCAATTTCAGCGCTTGTATGAGGGTGGCGCCCTCCAGTAGCTTGCAAATGACGAGTTCAGCGCCACATTTGAGATCGTCTGACAAGGAGCACGGCATGACCGGACACCGCAACCGGGCGAGAGCCCGGACGATCCCCTTGAGTGACTTGCGCCGCACCCTGCTGGGGATGATCGGCATGATCGGCCTGATGATCGCGGCCCTTGTGGCGCAGGCGGCCCTTGCCGACGATCATGTGATCCGGTCGCATGGCTATTCCTATTACGGCGAATTGAGCTATCCGCCGGATTACGAGCATTTCAACTACGTCAATCCGGAGGCGCCCAAGGGGGGTGAAATCTCGCTTTATGCGCCGGGCACGTTTGATTCGATGAACCCGTATTCGCGCAAGGGGCGTGCGGCGCGGCTGTCGTGGATGGTCTATGAAAGCCTGCTGGGCGAAATGCCCGCCAGCGGTGGCCCCGCGCCTGCGGACGTCTACGGCGAGATGTACGGGTTGCTGGCGGAAAGCCTTGAATATGACGCCGGCAAGACATGGGTTATTTTCAACATGCGCCCTGAGGCGCGGTTTGCCGATGGCACGCCGGTCACGGCGCATGATGTCGTCTTTTCGCACAACCTGTTTCTGGAACAGGGCCTGCCGTCTTATGCACAGGCGGTAAGCCGCCGGGTCACCAGCGCCGAGGCGCTGGACGATCACCGGGTGAAATTCACCTTTGCCGAGGGCATTTCGCGCCGGTCGCTCATCGATCAGGTGGGCAGCACGCCCGTATTTCCGAAGGCATGGTACGAGGCCAACGAGGCAAGACTGGACGAACCGAGACTGGATGCGGCGCCGGGATCCGGCCCCTATCAGGTCGAAAGTCATGACGTGAACCGGAGCGTCGTCTATGCGCGCAACCCCGACTATTGGGGCAAGGACCTGCCGATCAACCGGGGGCGGCACAATTTCGACCGCATAAGGATCGAGTATTTCGCCGATGACAACGCGGCCTTCGAGGCGTTCAAGGCGGGGGAATATACCTTTCGCGCCGAGACCAATTCCAAGACTTGGGCCACGGGGTATGATTTCCCGGCGGTGGACAAGGGATGGGTGACGCTGGATGAGTTGCCCGATGGCAATCCGCCGACGCCCAATGGCATCGTGTTCAACCTTGCCAGCGAGCCGTTGAAGGACAAGCGTGTCCGGCAGGCTGTGGCGCTGGGCTTCAATTTCGAATGGACCAACCAGTCTCTGCAATTCGGGCTGTTCAACCAGCGCCATTCCTTTGTGCAGGACACCCCGTTGCAGGCCGAGGGCGTGCCAGAAGGCGATGAGCTGGCGTTGTTGCAAAGCCTTGGCGATGTGATCCCCGAGGCCGTGCTGACCGAACCGGCGGTGCGCGCGCATACATCCAACGGTGAGCGCCTGAACGACCGTCGCAACCTGCGCCGCGCGATGGCGCTGCTGGACGAGGCGGGCTGGGCCGTGGGCCAGGATGGCAAGCGGCGCAACGCGCAAGGCGATCTGCTGACGCTGGAATTTCCGATCCCGTCCTCGGGGTCGGCCACCCTTGGGGCCGTGGTGGAAAGCTTTGTAAGCAACCTGCAGCTGATGGGCATCGACGCGCGGTTCGAGAATGTGGACCCGTCGCAATACACGATGCGCAACCGCGACCGCGATTACGATCTGGTGTTCGACAGCTATTCGGCCTTTCTTGCCGCAGGCACCGGGCTGATGCAGCGCTATGGCAGCCAGGAGGCCGAGTTCAGCCTGTTCAACCCCGCCGGTCTGGCCAGCCCGATGGTCGATGCGATCATCAACGCGGCGCTGGAGTCCGAGACGCGCGAGCAGGAACAGGTTGCGCTGACCGCGCTGGACCGGGCGCTGCGCCATGAATTCTTCATGGTGCCTGTGTGGTACAATGACAGCAACTGGGTCGCCTATTGGGACATGTACGAGCATCCTGAAACCCTGCCGCCCTATGCGCTGGGCGTGCTGGATTTCTGGTGGTACAACGCCGACAAGGCCAAGGCGCTTGAGGAGGCTGGGGCGCTTTGACGACGGGTTTGTGCGGTTCATTCTTCTGCTTTGGCGTGCGCGATCGGATCAACGCGATGCGCGGGCGCAATCCGGCGCGGCCATGACCATGATCGGGAGGTTCGTCTGAATGGGCGCCTATATCCTGCGCAGGCTCTTGCTGATCATTCCCACCCTGCTGGGGATCATGGTGATCAATTTCGCGCTGGTGCAGTTCGTTCCGGGCGGGCCAGTGGAACAGGTGATCGCCAACATGCAGGGGCAGGGCGACGTCTTTGAAAGCTTTGCCGGCTCGGGCAGCGATGCGGGACAGGACATGACCGCCGCCGGGGGCGGAGACGACAAGTATCTGGGCGCCCGCGGCCTGCCGCCGGAACTGATCGAGGAGTTGGAGCGGCAATTCGGGCTGGACAAGCCGCCGCTGGAGCGGTTCCTCAACATGATGTGGAACTACATGCGCTTCGACTTTGGGGAGAGTTATTTCCGAAAGATCGAGGTGACGGACCTGGTGCTGGAAAAGATGCCGGTGTCGGTCACGCTTGGCCTGTGGTCCACGGTGATTGCCTATCTCATCTCGATCCCGCTGGGGATTCGCAAGGCGGTGCGCGACGGGTCGGGCTTTGACACATGGACCAGCGCGATCATCATCGTGGCCTATGCGATCCCGGCCTTTCTGTTCGCGATCATGCTGCTGGTGCTGTTCGCCGGCGGAAGCTATTGGCAGATTTTCCCGCTGCGGGGGCTGACCTCGGACAATTGGGAGCAACTGAGCGTGACGGGCAAGATACTGGATTATTTCTGGCATATCACGCTGCCGGTGCTGGCCTCGACGATTTCGGCCTTTGCGACGCTGACGCTGCTGACGAAGAACAGTTTTCTGGATGAGATCAAGAAGCATTACGTGATGACCGCGCGCGCCAAGGGGCTGAGCGAGGGGCGGGTTCTGTATGGACATGTGTTCCGCAACGCCATGCTGATCGTGATCGCGGGCTTTCCGGCGGTGTTCATCGGGGTGTTTTTCGGCGGTTCGGTCCTGATCGAGACGATCTTCTCGTTGGATGGGCTGGGGCGGCTGGGGTTCGAGGCGGCGGTGGGGCGCGATTATCCGGTGATGTTCGGCACGCTGTTCCTGTTCGGGCTGATCGGCTTGCTGGTCAATATCCTGAGCGACCTGATGTATGTGCTGGTCGATCCGCGGATCGATTTCGAAAAGCGGGAGGGCTGAGCGATGCCTGACCGTGAGCGCATGGCTGTGCCGGGCAAGGAGGGGGGCGCTGCCCCCGACGTTGAAATCCAAGGGGATTTCAACGCCTCCCCCGGGATATTTGAGGCCAGAAGAAGCCGGGGCGGTGTGCTGAGCCTGTCGCCGCTCAACCAGCGGCGCTGGCGGAATTTCAAGCGCAACAGGCGGGCGTTCTGGTCGCTGCTGATTTTTGCGGTGATCTTTACCATCACGCTGTTGGCCGAGTTCGTGGCCAACGACAAGCCGATCGTTCTGAAATATCGCGGCGAGCTGTATATGCCGATCTTCACCTTTTATCCCGAGACCGCCTTCGGGGGCGATTTCGAGACCGAGGCGATCTATCGCGATCCGGAGGTGGAATGCCTGATCGTGTCGGGGGGGCTGGATATCTGTTTCGACGATCCCGAGGGCGTGTTGGAGGATGCGCAGGACGGCGTGGTGGATGGTGCGCAGATCGAGAAGGGCTGGACGCTGTGGCCGCTCATTCCCTACAGCTATGACACCACGGTGGACCGGCCCGGGGCGGCCCCGCTGCCGCCCAATGCGCAGAACTGGCTGGGCACGGACGACACCAAGCGCGATGTGCTGGCGCGGGTGCTTTATGGCTTCCGCCTGTCGGTGTTGTTCACGCTGATCGTGACGGCGCTGTGTTCGGTGATCGGGATTTTCGCGGGCGCGCTGCAGGGGTATTTCGGCGGGCGGCTGGA
>JALQUE010000172.1 GCA_023260815.1 Roseovarius sp. | reverse complement strand
CGATATCGGCGAACTTTTCGATCCGGTCCCAATCGCTGCGCTGATGCGGGGCGCCGGGCCATTCATTGAACGGAATGAGGTTGATCTTGGCCGGAATGCCCTTGATCAACTGCACAAGGCGGCGGGCATCGGCATCGCTGTCATTCACATCCTTCAGCATCACGTATTCAAATGTGATCCGCTCGGAATTCGACAGGCGCGGATACTCGCGCAAAGCGCCAAGCAGGGTTTCGATGTTCCATTTCTTGTTGATCGGCACCAGCTTGTCACGCACCTCGTCGGTCGTGGCGTGAAAGCTCACGGCCAACATGCAGCCGATTTCTTCGGCGGTCTTGGCAATCTCGGGAACGACCCCGCTGGTGGACAACGTGATGCGGCGACGACTGAGGGAAATGCCCTCGCCATCCATCGCGATCTTCATCGCATCACGCACATTGTCAAAGTTATAAAGCGGCTCACCCATCCCCATCAGAACGATGTTCGACAACAGGCGCGGGCGTTCGCCTGCGCCCTCACCGGGCCGGGGCCATTCGTTCAGATCGTCGCGCGCCATCATCACCTGGCCCACGATCTCGCCCGCGCTCAGGTTGCGGACCAGTTTCTGTGTGCCGGTATGGCAAAACGAACAGGTCAGCGTGCAGCCCACCTGGCTTGAGATACACAGCGTCCCCCGGTCGGTTTCGGGGATATAGACCACCTCCACCTCATGCCCCCCGGCGATCCGGACAAGGTATTTGCGGGTGCCATCGGCGCTGACCTGCTTCGAGACCATCTCGGGAATCTCGATCACGAAATTGTCCGCCAGCATCTGACGGTAGGCTTTGGCCAGGTTCGTCATCTCGTGAAAGTCACGCACGCCCCATTGATAGATCCATTGCCAGATCTGGTTCACGCGCATCTTCGCCTGCTTTTCGGGCGTGCCCTGTTCGATCAGAACCTCACGCAGCCTGTCGCGGGTCAGACCGACAAGATTGGTCGGCCCGTCTGGCAGCTTGCGGGGGATGGTCATCACGTCTTGGGTGATCGGGGCGGTATTGGTCATGGGCTCGCGCTTTGGGGTCAGGCTATGGCTTGGATGCGCCTCCATATAGGATTTGCGCGGCGATTCCAAAACATTCCGGGGGCTGCGTCATGCACCGACGCGATACCGACATGATACGGACGTCATACCGATGCGGTTTTTCAGGGCTTTTGCCCCAGCTTGGCGACCGGCCCATGACAGGGGCAGGTCACAAGATGATCGTTCACCATACCCACGGCCTGCATGAAGGCATAGACGATGGTGGGTCCGCAGAACTTGAATCCTCTTTTACGCAAATCCTTTGAAATTGCTCTGGAAATTTCTGTCTCCGTTGGCACATCCTCAAGCCGCGCCCAGGCGTTCTGAACGGGCCGCCCGCCGACATGGTCCCACAGGTACCGATCAAACCCCTGCTCGGCCTCGATCGCCTGCCAGACCCGGGCATTCCCGATCGCCGCCTCGATCTTCCCCCGGTGCCGCACGATCCCCTGATCCCCCAGCAGAATCTGGACTTCAGCCTCTCCCCAAGTGGCGATTTTGTCTGGGTCAAAGCCTTGAAAAGCCTGCTTAAAATTTTCCCGCTTGCGCAGAATGGTGATCCAACTCAGCCCCGCCTGAAAGCCATCGAGGATCAGCTTTTCCCACAACGCCCGACTGTCATATTCCGGTACGCCCCACTCGGTGTCATGATAGGCCTCATAAAGCGGGTCAGCTCCAACCCAACCGCATCTTTCCGGCATGTTTTCCGTCTGTTCCCGCATGATCCGGACAGTCCTCTCAAATTGACCGTTTAAGCCTTCGTTAGCTGACGTGCTTCAGCTTGTGCCTATCGGCATTACAGGGGTTTCGACATGACGCGCAAAAGAAAATTCGCCGATATACCCGAAGGCGAAGACACCGCATTGAATTACGCCATCATGCAACGGGATCGCTCCGTGTTGGACATGGTTGAGCAAGCCGTGGCCCACAAACAACTGGTTCTGGCCTATCAAGCCGTTGTCCCGACATCCGATCAATCCCGACCAGCCTTTTACGAAGGGCTGATACGCGTTCTGGACGACACGGGCCGGATCATCCCCGCACGCGATTTCATGTCTGCCGTGGAAACCACGGAAACGGGCCGAATCATTGACTGCATCGCTTTGGAAAAAGGGCTCAAGATGCTTGCACAATGGCCTGATTTGCGTTTGTCCCTCAACATGTCGGCGCGGTCGATAGGATACCGGCGATGGGTACGGACCCTGCACCGCCGCCTTGACGCCGACCCCACGTTGGGGGAACGGCTCATCCTCGAGATCACGGAAAGCTCGGCGATGCTTGTGCCTGAACTGGTGGTCGGGTTCATGCAGGATTTGCAGACACGAGGGGTCAGCTTTGCGCTTGATGATTTCGGTGCAGGCTTCACCTCGTTCCGGTATCTGCGCGATTTTTTCTTCGATATCGTCAAGATTGACGGACAGTTCATCCGCGGCATCGCCGGCAACCCGGACAATCAGGTGCTGACCTCGGCGTTGGTCTCGATCGCCAGTCAGTTCGACATGCTGACCGTCGCCGAAAGCGTCGAGACCGTACAGGATGCCGAATATCTGACAGCGTTGGGGATAAACTGCCTTCAGGGCTATTATTTCGGCGCTCCGACGATAAGGCCGCCGTGGGATCAGGAAACCTTGCTGGCGTCGCCTGCATGATCCCTGACATCGGGCCGTTGCCGCGATGCCATCAGTGCGTTATGACGACATCAGCCGGCGGGGGATACCGGATAACGCCACAGCAGGCGTTCGGGCACGCCTCGGCCATGAAGATTTTTTCTGGTGGAGGACTCACATGACAAACGTAGTAATCGCATCCGCGGCGCGTACAGCCGTCGGATCGTTCGGCGGCGCATTCGCCAACACCCCCGCCCATGACCTTGGCGCAGCCGTGCTCGAAGCGGTGGTCGAGCGCGCGGGCATCGACAAGGCCGAAGTTTCCGAAACCATTCTGGGGCAGGTGCTCACAGCCGCCCAGGGACAGAACCCTGCACGTCAGGCGCATGTCAACGCTGGCTTGCCGATCGAAAGCTCGGCCTGGAGCATCAATCAAGTCTGTGGCTCGGGCCTGCGCGCTGTGGCGCTTGCGGCGCAGCACATACAATTGGGCGATGCCGAAATCGTTTGTGCCGGTGGCCAAGAGAACATGACCCTCAGCCCCCATGCCGCGCATCTGCGCGCCGGTCACAAAATGGGTGACATGACTTATATCGACACGATGATTCGCGATGGTCTATGGGATGCTTTCAACGGCTATCACATGGGTCAGACCGCCGAGAACGTTGCCGGGAAATGGCAAATCAGCCGCGAACAGCAGGATGAATTTGCACTGGCCAGTCAGAACAAGGCCGAAGCGGCCCAGAAAGCCGGCAAGTTTGACGACGAGGTGATCGCCTTCACCGTCAAGACCCGCAAGGGTGATATCATCGTCGACAAGGACGAATATATCCGGCACGGCGCCGTGATCGAAAACATGCAAAAACTGCGCCCCGCCTTCACAAAGGACGGCTCGGTTACCGCGGCAAATGCAAGCGGCATCAATGACGGGGCTGCCGCCACGTTGCTGATGACAGCCGACGCCGCCGAGAAGCGCGGGATCGAGCCGCTGGCACGAATCGTCTCCTATGCCACGGCGGGCCTCGATCCGTCGATCATGGGTGTCGGCCCGATCAACGCCAGCCGCAAAGCCCTGGCAAAGGCCGGCTGGTCGGTGGATGATCTGGATCTGGTCGAAGCCAATGAAGCATTTGCCGCACAGGCATGCGCCGTCAACAAGGACATGGGCTGG
>JALQUE010000164.1 GCA_023260815.1 Roseovarius sp. | reverse complement strand
GCGGGCACCAGCAGCGGCGAGACACCCGACACGTTCACCCAGACCTCCCAGATCAGGCCGAGGCCGATGAACAGCGCAACCGAGGCAAGGCGCCCCCCGGTCATGGCGCCACCGTGCCGATGGGCGGCGCAAGAGCGGCCTTGATCGTTTCGCAGTGACGGATGGCCAGCGGGTGATATCGGCTGTTACCGCAGGCGCGATCAGGGACATCGATGGCAAGGCTGCGCGTGATCCGACCGGATTGCATGACCGAGACATGGCTTGCCAGATAGACGGCTTCGGCGATGTCATGGGTGACGAAGAGGACCGTTGTGCCTTGCGCGTGGGTCAGGCGCAAAAGATCATTCTGCAAGTCCTCGCGGGTGATCGCATCGACGGCGGCAAAGGGTTCGTCCATCACCAGAAATGGGGGCTGCGTCACGAGGGCACGGGCCAGCGAGACCCGGCTTTGCTGCCCGCCGGACATCTGGCAGGGGTAACGGTTCGCATGGGCGTCGATGCCCATCAGGGCCAGCAGATCCATGGCGCGTGCGCGGTCGGATGCGGTGACCCGCCGGTGCAAGGACACGGGCAACAGCACGTTATCGAGCGCGGTGCGCCATTCGAGCAAGCTTGGGGTCTGGAACACGAACCCGATCTGCCGGGATGGACCATCCAGGGGCGTGTCGCCGATAGCGACGCATCCCGACGTCGGGCGCAGCAAACCCGCCGCGATTTTCAACAACGTGGTCTTGCCGCAGCCGCTGCGCCCGACAAGACAATGAAAATCGCCGGGCGCCAGTGACAGATCGGCGCCTTGCAGGGTCGGGGCGTCGCCGGGATAGGCGAAATCGACCTGCCGCAGGGTGAGGGCGCTTGCGCGGTCAGTCATCGTAAGCGGCCAGCGTGTCCGCCGCCGGTGGGGCACGGGCGTCGATTTCGGTGATCTGCACGAGATCGGAGAGATTGAAGCGGCCATCGTGATGCCAGCCCGCTTCGGGTGTGGTCATATCCCCCAGGGCCGCGATCCGCGTGACGCCGGCCTCTCCCAAAAGGCCCGCGAGCTTGAACAGGGCGTCGGGCGGTGCGGCGATGCCGACAGTCTGGAGCAACGCCCGGTAGGGGGCGACCTGGCTTGGGACGTCGGCCAAGTCATCGACGGCCACCACCCGGATCGCGCGGTTCAGGCAAGAGGGACCGAAACCGGACCCGCCTTCGTGAAACGACACGCTCCAGTCGCCAAGGGCGTCACCGATCATCTGGGCGCCATGCGCGAATTCCTCCTGGTGGCGCCAGGCGGCAAGGCTGTTGGCTTCGGCCATGGTCAGGCCGCGACGCGGGTAGCGGTGTCCGAACGCGGACAAGGCGCCCGCCAGATAGCGCGCGAAGACCCGTGGCGAAACGTGGCCGCCTTTTTCAACGAACACCACATGGGGGGCGAAGCAGCCTTGTTGATCGTAGCGGGCAATGTCATCGGCGGCCCGGCGGGCGATGTCGGCGGCCTTGGCCGGATCGAGGGCCGCGGCGGAAATCATCGCGAAACTGACCTTGTGGCCGAACTCCAGCAGACGCTTACCGGGGGGCATACGGCCGCGGATATTGGCCAGAGCCTCGGATCCGCCATAGGCCAGGGCCAGATCGCTTGCCTGCAACATCGCACGCTCGGGCGCGTCATCGCCGCCTTGCCACCACACGACGGCAAGACAGTCCGCAAGCTCAGGGGCGACATCGGCCAGAACCTGCGCGAACCAGGTTGCAAAGAGTGGCTCGGCGGTGGCGACCTTGCCGATATTGCCTGACTTCACCAGCAGACCGCAGACAAGGCTCCAGAGCGGCAAGGCCGGAACGTTCCCGGCCCAGATATGTCCCAGAACGCCGGGACCGAAGGCCTGTCCATACCCGCCTTTGGGCAGGGGGTGAAAGCCGTCGAGGATCGCAGGGTTGGGAAAATCCTCTGCCAGAAAGCGCAGAAGTTCGGGTTTGCGGAAGGTCTTGAGGGTGCGGGTCAAGCCCAAGCGCACCATCTGGGCATCATAGCCTGTCACGATCGGCAGCGCGTGCTCCATGCGCCGACGATACGGGTCTTGCCGGTCAAGAAGGCGCGCAATCACGGTGTCGATCACGTCCACGATGCGCGACACGGGCAACGGGCGCAAATTCCGGGCGGCATGGTGGCGCACATGATCGGCCAGTCGGGTCATGTCCTGCGGTTCGAGCACTGGAACCGCAAC
>JALQUE010000071.1 GCA_023260815.1 Roseovarius sp. | reverse complement strand
GATGCATCAGCCTCGTTGCCAGCCGCATCCTCAACCGTCACCGTCACCTCAGACTCGGACTCCAACGCCGCGTTGGGGATCGTCAGAACGCCGTTCCCGTCAATCGCGAACCCCTCCGGCGCATCGTCGGGAAGCACCCAGTTGCCTGCATCGTCCCGCGTCACCAACAGATCTTCCGCCCCGAGTCCACCCTCGGGAGAATAGGTGACCGTCGCCGTCTCGGTCTGGTCAGGTAGTGTGACCACAACATTACCCTCCGCCTGCTCCACCGTGGTGATCAGCAGCGAGGCGATCTCTGCATCCAAAAGATCCTGCAGTTCTGCGACACTATCGGCGGCGTCGACCAAGACAGCTTGCACCCTTGCAATGAAGCCCTCGAGATACGGGGACGGCTCGGTCAGACCTATCAATCCCAGTGCCGTGAGGTTGCCTTCCGTCAGTTGATCACGAAGCTCTTGAGAGAGCTCGTCGCGCTCATCAAGGGCCGCAACCCTCTGAACGGCGGCGGCGGTATCGACAATCGTCTGAAAGCCGTCAATGTCTTCTGCAGCGGGGTTCGGACCGGACCGTATCGATGCCCAGCTAAGAGAATCGTCCAGAAGGGCGGAAAACCCCTCCTCAACAGTCTCGCCCTCGTTATTCACGGCGGGCGTCCGCTGAATGCCCAATGTGGGCGAGCTTAACAAGTTGGCTTCGGACTCGGTTTTACCCGAATTGTTGAATTCGAACTCACGCGCACCGGCCAGCAATTGTGACCGCACCGCAGATTGCACTCTCTGATCATCCCCTCCCTGGACAATCGTCGCGACAAACTCCTCGATCGTGGCGCTCTGATTCCCTTGGTTGATCTTGTCCTTGCCCGACAGCATCGCCAGAACCTGGCCGTATTCTTCACCTGCATCGATATCGCCGTCAGTATCGTCAAAATCCTCGTCAAAGATGTGCTTGGGTACGACACCGTTGATATCGGACAGTCCAAAATTGTCCTGCACCTTCTGGATGCTTTCCGCGATCTTCTCAGGCGTGATGCCGCCTGTGGGGATCGTTCCATTGACGCCGACACCAGCAAGGCGCGCCGCCACCGTGGTCACCGGGTTGATGTTAAGCGATACATTGGTCGTGCCATTCGGCTGGGGATCCCCCGCACCGATACCGGCCAAGCTCGCGTTCAGGTCGACATTCGCGCCAGTCGCTTCATCGCGATAATCAGGATCGTCATTGGTGTCTCGCATGATGGCGATGACATTCGCGAAGGTGCCCTGCAAGGTGACAGAAAACGAGCCATCGGCGTTCAGCGGAACACCTGCCTGAATGATCTGGCCCTGTGCATCGTAGATATCGACAACCAGTCCATTACCCGCAATCACGGGGCCCGCGACAAACGTACCGGCAATCACAGTGGTCGCATTGGCCAGTGTATTGGCGGCAGCCCCGAAGAATGGCACCGCTGCACTGCTTCCGCCGCCCATCACGGCCAAGCCCACGCCACCGGCACCCACACCGCCCAAGGCAAGACCCATATTCCCCACATCCCCGATCAACCCCGCACCGATCGAGTCATTGGTCAGCAGTGGTTCAAGAGGTGAAAAGGTCGAAGAATTGGCCAAAATGGATGCAGCAGCGTCGGGCCCGCCACCAAAAGCGTAAAGGGCTTTGCCATCGATCATTCCGATCGGCGCCCCGTCCACCGGCAGCTCAATCGCGCCGCCCAGGCCATCCATCGCAAAAAGCGTGTCTCCGAGGAAGTAATCCTGAAGGACGACCTCTGTGCCATCGGCATAAAGCAACACAAGGTCATTGCCTTCGCGAACCGCCACATAGGGTTGCTGACCAAGGGTGCTTGCCCGGTCGACCAAGGTCACACTGTCAAATGCTTGGTATTGCTGCGCCTGGATTATCGAAACGGCACCAGAACGGACTTCCAGACGGATCACGGAATTATCAAGCATTTACAAGGACCTTATACTTGTTACCACACATAGTCGGGTCACAAATCAACGCTTTGCACGATTGCACCCAACCCACGACCGGCCTGCATTTCGCAATGCCGGTATCTTTCGGATAAAATATTGCCGTAAGGGAATGCAAATGGAAAAAAGATAAACTATTCTTTAGTGTAGGCATGGCATGTTTTGGAATGCCAGCGTTCGGACGGCTACCTTTGCGCCAAACACGTCAAACAAAGAGATCATATCGAAATTTTATTGTCGTCGGGTCGAATTGGTCGCTTCGGATCAGTTGCCTTCCTGCATCACGGATCACTTTTCTCAACAGCCTTAAAATTGCCTTATTTCAAGCCATCGGCGTTGAAATCTGACCCGCTGCGCTTCATCCCGATACGGCTCGGCTCCCTTGCAAAATCATGTCAGGGGAACCCGAAAAGTGGTTAAATCGAGACTTCGCGCAGAAGCCGATCCCGTTCGACGGTGGCCGCTGGTTCCGACAAACGGACCTCGCCACGGTTCAGCACAACCAATTCGTCGGCCAGATCATAAGCGAAATCAAAGAACTGTTCGACCAGCACGATCGCGATATCTCCCTCGTCGCGCAAAAGGCCGATCACCTCGCCGATCTGTTTGATGATGTTGGGCTGGATGCCCTCGGTGGGTTCATCCAGCAGCAAAACACGCGGCTGTGCAATCAAGGCCCGAGCGATGGCAAGCTGTTGTTGCTGTCCACCCGACAAATCACCCCCGCGCCTGTCTTTCATCTGCGCCAGCACCGGGAACAGATCGTAAATTCGATCGGGGATCCGATGCTGGGATTTCGGCAGGCAGGCAAAGCCGGTCTGCAAATTCTCGGTCACGGTGAGGAGCGGAAATATCTCGCGGCCCTGCGGCACATAGGCAATCCCGCTTTGCGCCGCTTGTGCTGCCCCAAGGTGATCCAGTTCGACCCCATCCAGAAAGATGCGCCCCCCGCTATAGGGATGCCGGCCGGCGATCGCCTTGAGAAGACTTGTCTTGCCAACGCCATTGGTGCCCATCACCGCCGTAACCGCACCAGGGCGCGCCTTGAGGCTGACACCATGCAGGATTTGCGAAGCCCCGTAATGCAGGGTCAGATCGTCAACGCTCAGCATAAGTCACCGCCCCAGATAGACATCGATCACCTCCTGGTTTTTCGTCACGTGATCCAGACTGCCCTCGGCCAGAACAGACCCCTCGTGCAGCACCGTCACCTTGCAGCCAAGGCGGCGCACGAATTCCATGTCATGTTCGATCACGACAACAGCGCGGGTTTTGGCGGCGCGCTTGAGCAGATCGGTGGTGTGTTCCCGCTCTGCCGGCGTCATGCCGGCCGCTGGCTCATCGACCAGCAACAGCCGTGGATCCTGCGCCAGCAACATCCCGATTTCCAGCCATTGCTTCTGACCGTGGCTCAACTCCCCTGCCCGACGCGGCAAATGCTCCAACAGGCCGATTTCCTGGGCGATGTCGGCAATGCGAGAGGCCGCGTGCCGGGTGCGACGGTAAAACATCACGTCAAATGGTCCGCGCTTGTTCTTGAGCGCCATAGCAAGATTTTCGCGCACGGTCTGATCTTCGAAAACCGTTGGCTTCTGAAATTTGCGGCCGATGCCCGCGCGGGCGATCTCGCTTTCGCTCATCCCCAGAAGCGACACGGATTTCTCACCCCAGATCACGCGCCCTTCGTCGGGGCGCGTCTTGCCGGTGACAATATCCATGAACGTGGTCTTGCCCGCGCCGTTAGGACCGATCACAGCCCGCAACTCGGGCTCGGCGATCTGAATCGACAGGTTGTTGATCGCCCGGAATCCGTCGAACGTGACCGAAACACCCGAAACTTCGAGAAGCGTTGTCATTTGGCCCTCACCAGGTAGTCAAAAAGCCCGCCGATGCCGCGCGGGAAGAACAGCGTGACAGCAACAAAGCCAAGCCCCAAAAGGACAAGCCACCAGTCCGTCCAGTTGATGACATAAAACCCAAGGTCGACATTCGGGGCGCCTCCACCGGTGAACCAGCTTGACGCAAGGCTGACCACGGCAGCGCCGATCACCGCGCCATAAAGCCGCCCACGTCCGCCGATCGCCACCCAGACCGCCAGATAGATCGATGCAATAGGGGCAATCTCGGCAGGGTTGATGATCCCGGCCTGCGGATAGTAAAGCGCGCCCGCCAACCCCGAGACGATGGCTGTCAGGGTGAAGATCAGCAGCTTGTAATGCTCGACGTGGTAGCCCAGAAACCGCACGCGCGCCTCGTTGTCGCGAATGCCACGTATGACCGACCCGAACTTGCCCGAGACCAGCCAGGCGAACAGCAGGTAGCCAAGCCCAAGCGCCAGCGCCGATGCCCAGAAGAACCACAGCGCCAGGGTGGACTGTGGCACATCCAGCAAGCCGGGAATGTTCTGCAGGCCCGACAGCCCGTTATTGCCACGCAGACCGGTATCGTTCTGAAAAAGATAAAGCGACAGCGCCAGCGTCATGGCCTGCGTCAGGATCGACAGGTAAACGCCTGTCACCCGACTGCGAAAGGCCAGCCAGCCGAAGACCAACGCCAGCAGCCCCGGCACCAATACAACCATTGCCAATTGCAGTGGCAGACTATGGGCAAAGACCCACAGGGCGGGTAAGTCATTGCTTCCGACCACGCCGAATATCTGCGTGGCGATGGCATCCGTGATCTCGGTCTGCGTCGGCGGAATGGGCGCATTTTCGAACGAGTCGATGACGATCCCTTCGGTACGGGCATACATCAGCCACATCCCGATAGCATACCCCCCCAGACCGAAAAAGGCGAAATGCCCAAGGCTCAGGATACCGCAATAGCCCCACACCACGTCCATCGCCACCGCGATCAGGCACAGGCACAGCGTCATGCCAAGGATTTTCACCATCGAGGTCGACAGAACCGGCAGCCCGAACCCTTCAGCCAGCACGCTGACACACAAGGTGAACAGGCCAAGCGCACCCAGAAACCAAAGAACCGAGGGGTTCGCCGCCAGAAAGCTTTTACGCGGCGCGATATCGGGTGCGGTGTCTTGCGTGGTCATCAATCAATCCCCCGCCGCACGACCCTTGAGGGCGACAATCCCCTTGGGCCGGACCTGAATGAACAAGATGACGAACAACACCATGTATGTCTGTGCCGCCAGCGTGTTTGAGGGGTTGAACCACTCGATCCCCTTTTGCAGAAAGCCGATCATCGACGCCCCGGCCAGCGTACCCCAGACATTGCCCACACCGCCCACAACCACGGTCATGAAGCTTTGCACGATATAATTGGCGCCCATTTCCGAAGTGACCTGCGCATAAAGCCCAATGGCCACCCCCGCGATCCCGGCGATCCCCGAGCCAAGCCCAAAGGTCAGCATATTGATCCGGTCCGGATTGATGCCCATCGACGCAGCCATACCGGGGTTCTGTGTGACCGCCCGCACCTCAAGACCCAGACGGGTACGCTTGAGAATATAGAGAAGCAGCGCCAGAAAGATCAGCGCCAGAACGAAGATCGCCACCCGGATGGTCGAGATGCCGACGATATCGTTCAAAGTGATCGCCCCACCCAGCCAATCGGGCGCGGTCAGGGGCCGGGCCTGTGTGCCGAAGATATTCTTGGCCAATTGCTGCAAAGCGATGGAAATGCCGAACGTGGCCAGTAGGGTTTCCAGTGGGCGTTTGTAAAGGTGCCGAATGACCAGACGCTCCATCGTCACGCCTGCACCGAACGTCACCGCAAAGGCCAAAGGCAGCGCAATCAACAGGCTGAGCGTATAATCGGGGACGAAAAGCTGCACGACATAGCCGGTATAGGCACCCATCATGATGAATTCGCCATGGGCCATGTTGATGACGCCCATCACGCCAAAGGTGATGGCCAGACCAATCGCCGCCAGAAAGAAGATCGACGCAAGCGACACGCCATCGAGCAAAAGATCAAGCGTCTGGTAGATGCCCAGCATACGCGACGTGGCGGTCAATGCAGCCTCGGCAGCGTTGGTGATATCGGGGTCCGGTTCCCGGTATTCTTCGTAAAACACATACGCGGCGACAGCGCGGGCCACCTCGTCCTCCGCCGCGCGCGGCGGAACGGTGCCAGCAGCCTCGAGTGCCTCATACGCGATTGCGCGGTTTTCGACCGTGTTCAGACGATGGAGCGGCACACCGCCCACCCTTCCGTCCACAATATGCTGGGCCAGCACATCGCGCAAATCCGTCGCGGTCTGACGCGGCGGGGCAAGCTCATTTGCCACCAACCTGTCATGGGCCTCTGGGGGCGTGATGTCACTGCCAACCATAAGCACGCGGGCGATGTTGGCGTTTTCGGGCACGGTTTGGGCCACCGCGTCGCGCCGTGCCGTCAACTGGTTGAGAACGCTGCGCGCCTCGATACTGGTATCACCCGACAACGCGTCGATGGCCGCCAGACGATCGGCCTTATCTGCCCCGAACTGCGCGGTCAAAAGCGCCAAAAGCCTGTGTTTTCGGGCTTTCAGATCTGCATCGGGTTCACTGTCGATGCTGGCCGCGAGGGGGGCGATCTGGCTGGCGTCGGCACTTCTTGCAATCGCCTCGAGCGCCTCTGCGCGGCGGGCGGGATCGGGCGCGTTCAACTCGAACGGCACAAGCGCCGCGGCCACCTCTCGGCGCACGCCTGCATTGGGCTTGATCTGGTCCACCTCACGGCTGCCGACCTGGCCCATGGCCTCTCCGGTATCGATGTCGATTAGGGTCAGGGACTCTCCGGTATCCTCGGCATAGAAGAACAAACCATCACCGGGGCGTTGATAGACCTCACGCGCTTCCCATTTGCGCAGGAAATCCGAGATGGCGGGATGATCCGAAGCCAAAAGGGACGCAATCACCGGCCCGATGGTGCGGCGCGAGGGATCGGACAACTCGGCCTTGTGGGGCAGCAGGACAGATTGCAGGCTTTCTTGCGCAACGGCGTCGCCGGGGCGCCAGACGACACTACAGGCGAACAGTATCGCAATCGCAATGACGCGGGCAAAGAGGGCGGTGAAACGCATGATCCGTCCGGTCCTGATCGGGAAATGTGAAATAAAGCGGCCGCGCGGGACATGACACCCCGCGCGGCACGGCGACCTTAGTAGTTCGAGGTCATCTGCACGCAGGTGCTGGTTTCAACGTTATACATCCCGCAGCCCAGCTCCTTCCAATCGCTTTTCAGAACGGCGCTGTCAGGCAGGTGATCGGTCCATGCATCGCCGGGCACCTCTTCGGTCTGGCTGATGATATCGAACTGTCCGTCATCGCGGATCTCACCGATCAATACGGGCTTGGACAAGTGGTGGTTCGCGTTCATGATCGCCATGCCACCCGTGAGGTTTGGGAATTCCTGCCCCCACATCGCCTCGCGCACGGCGTCGACATCGGTGGTGCCAGCGGCCTCAACGGCATTCACCCACATGTTGAAGCCGATATAATGCGCCTCCATCGGGTCATTGGTCACACGGGCCGTATCGCCGATATAGTCATGCCATGCGCTGATAAAGGCCGCATTTTCAGGGGTATCGGCGGACTGGAAATAGTTCCACGCCGCAAGATGCCCCACAAGGTTGGACGTATCGAGTCCCGACAGTTCCTCTTCTCCGACCGAGAAGGCCACCACGGGAATGTCTGCGGCACTCACATTTTGCGCTGCCAATTCCTTGTAAAAGCCCACATTGGCGTCGCCATTGATTGTCGAGATCACGCCAACCTGCTTGCCCGATGCACCCAGCGCCACGACATCCGACACGATCGTGGCCCAATCGGAATGCCCGAACGGAGTATAATTCACGAAGATATCCTCTTCGGCCACACCCTTGGATTTCAGGTAGGATTCCAGAATGTTGTTTGTGGTGCGGGGATACACATAGTCGGTGCCAAGCAATGCGAAGCTTTCGACACCAAGCTCTTCAAGGAAATAATCCACCGCCGGGATCGCCTGCTGATTGGGCGCTGCACCGGTGTAGAATACGTTCTTCGACGATTCCTCGCCCTCGTACTGCACCGGATAGAACATCAACCCGTTCAGTTCTTCCAGAACCGGAAGCGCCGATTTACGGCTTACGCTCGTCCATGAGCCGAAGATCACATCGACCTCGTTCACGGTCAGCAGTTCACGGGTTTTTTCGGCAAACAACGGCCAGTCCGACGCGGGGTCAACCACGACCGCCTCGATCTCGCAGCCCAGAACGCCGCCTTTGGCATTTTGTTGCTCGACCAGCATCAGAACCGTATCTTTCAGGGTGGTTTCCGAGATCGCCATCGTGCCGGACAAAGAATGCAGCACACCTACTTTTACGGGGCAATCCTGCGCCAGCGCAGGTGCGGAAAATAGTGCGGTCGTCGTGGCCAGGCCGGCCAGCAATGTCTTGGTATTCATTATGCTCTGAACTCCCAGTGTCAGGGCTGCGCGTGCGCCGGGGATCGGGTTTCCATTCACCGCCCCCCCTGCTAAAATCGCGCGGCAGCATTTCCATGTTGCCACCGTCCAGCGGTTTCTAGTCTGCCCGGACCGGGGCCGCTGGTCGGTGTTCGTGTCCAAGATCGGACAGCGCAACCTAACAGCCCCAAACGGATGGGCGTCACGGATTGTCCTTGGACCCACTGCGCCCCACACGTCATTTAGATTAATTTTGAAGCACGATTATTCTCCACGCCTCTTTTTTGCGCAGCCTCTTTGCCCCCAAAATGCTGCGGCGCGGCATTCCTCGCCTTGTCGGGTGGAAAATGCCTCGGCCCACCCGAGTCGACGAAACGCCCGTTGATCGCCTCTTGCCGTCATCCGCGATCGTCGCCCCACGGGGTTTCGATCTCTCTCCTGGCAATGCCGTCGGTCACTTTGCAACCGATTGGATTACGGCAACAGCCACACCGCGCTTCGGAAACGTCAGCAGTAGTACCGAATGGTATTTACCGCCGCGTTCTAGAATTTCCTGATGACAGACAGCGCCCGCATGAATGCCGGGACAATCCCGCCATACAAGTTGCAAGTGTGGATTGGCGACCCCGATCTGTAGCCACCCACCTTTGTAATCGTGAAAATTCAAAGACCTGATCGCATAAAACCAGACTTTCACAAGCCATCCGTAGCCAGAGGTGACAGGAAAAAAGTATATTCGGCATCACCCGGGCATGTGACGCAAAGGCCCAAAGACCCGCGTGTTGACGCCGCTGCGGGACAAGACGTGTCTTGCGAGGATAAGGGCGGGGAGAAGGAAGGGATCAATAATGATGCAAACGAAGATATCAGCGGCACCGCCGGACGACACCAAGCCTGTGTCCAGCAGACCCGATGCAACGGTCTTGCCAGTTGAGCCCTGTGCATGGGACACCGTATGACACGCACCATCACCACGCAGGTTTGCATCATCGGGGCAGGCCCAAGCGGCTTGCTATTGTCACAGATGCTTGCCAACGCCGGGGTGGATACGGTTGTGATCGACCGCAAGGATCAGGCCTACATCGAGGGTCGCATTCGCGCAGGCGTGCTGGAACAGGGGACCGTCACCGCCTTGGAAGAGGCAGGCGTCGCGTGTCGCCTGCATCGTGAGGGGCTGAAACATACCGGTTTCGAGCTGGCCTTTGACGGCGATCGGCACCGGATCGACCTGACCGCGTTGACCGGCAAGACCATGACGGTTTACGGGCAAACCGAAGTCACGAAGGACCTGTTCGCAAAACGCCACGCCGACGGTCAGGTTTTCTTGTTCAACGCGCAGAATGTAACCCCCATCGATCTGACCTTGGATCAGCCAAGGGTCAACCTGATCCATGACGGTGACGCGATCACTGTGCGCTGCAGGCATATCGCAGGCTGCGACGGGTTTCACGGGGTCTCGCGCCGTGCGATCCCACCTGATGTGCTCAAGACCTTCGAACAGGTCTACCCTTTTGGTTGGCTGGGGATCATGGTGGAAAAACCGCCTGTCAGCCACGAACTGATCTATGCCAATCACCAGCGCGGTTTTGCTCTTGCCTCGATGCGCTCGCCGACACGCAGCCGCTATTACATCCAATGCGATGTCGACGAGGATATCGCCAATTGGCCGGATGACCGTATATGGGCGGAACTGGCCATTCGCCTTGGCCAGGACGCGGCGGCCAATCTCCTGACTGGCCCGTCATTCGAGAAATCCATCGCCCCTCTGCGCTCCTTCGTGGCCGAACCCATGCGCTACGGAAACCTGTTTCTTGCCGGGGATGCCGCCCATATCGTGCCGCCCACCGGGGCCAAGGGCCTGAACCTTGCAGTTGCCGATATACGCCTTTTGTCGCGCGCGCTGATCGCCCACCACAAAGATCACAGCGACCACCACATCGACACTTATTCGCGCACCGCCCTGAACAGGGTCTGGAAGGTCGAGCGCTTTTCTTGGCAGCTGTCCATGATGATGCACCAGTTCCCTCAGCACTCACCGTTCCAACGGCGCATGCAACGGGCCGATTTCGACTATGTTTCAACATCCGAGACAGCCTCGCGTGCGCTGGCTGAAAACTATGTGGGGCTTCCGCTGGAGTAAGCCCTGCAGTCAGCCAGCCTGCACGACCACCTTATCGCATGGCACCGCCGCGCCCGTCCCTGTGCCATCCGCGACCGGGATATGACTTGCCTCAGCTTTTGAAATTTGTGCCAAAACTTCTTAACGCAGGTCGCACAAACGATAAAAACCGGTTACCACCATCACACCAACCTTCACGGCGAAACAGAAACGGTAGTCTTCAATGTCCGACATAGCTGGCAAACCCTGCATCCTGTGCTGCGCGATCACCGGGTCGGTGCCGCGCAAGGCGAACAATCCGGCTCTGCCGATCTCCGTCAACGAGCAGATCGAAAGCAGCCACGCCGCGGTCGAGGCCGGGGCCACGATCATACACGCGCATGTGCGCAATGATGACGAAACCCCCTCATCCGCCCCCGACAAGTTCGCAGCCCTCAAGGAAGGTCTTGAAAAGCACTGTCCCGGTGTCGTCATCCAGTTTTCCACCGGCGGGCGTTCGGGCGCTGGCAAGGCCCGTGGCGGCATGCTGCACCTGCGACCCGACATGGCGTCGCTGTCGGTTGGATCGAACAATTTCCCCAACCGAGTCTATGAAAATCCGCCCGACCTTGTGGATTGGCTTGCCGGGGAAATGCAGCGATATGAGATCACCCCCGAGGTCGAAGCCTTTGATCTGTCGCATGTTTTGCAGGCGATTTCGTTGCACAAGGCAGGCGCCCTTTACGGCAATCTTTACGTGCAGTTCGTCATGGGTGTGAAGAACGCGATGCCTGCGGACAAGACGGTGTTCGATTTCTATGTCAGGACCATGCAGGACCGGGCACCGCAGGCGCAATGGTGCGCGGCGGGGATCGGTGCGAACCAACTGGTCGTCAATGAATGGGCTATCGCAGCGGGTGGACATACCCGCGCCGGCCTCGAGGACAATGTCCGCCTTGATCGCGACACCCTCGCCCCGTCCAACGCGGCCCTGATTGCGCGGGCCGCCGACTTGTGTGCGAAATATGATCGCCCAGTGGCCAGCATCGCACAAACCCGGAAGCTTCTCGGGCTGCGCCCTGCTTGATCCCTCCCCGACGATTTTCAAATGCCGGGCACCACATAAACCGCAACCGGCGCTGACCTTCGGCCAGCGTCGGCCGCCCCGGGAACGGCACGCCTTATTCTGCCCAAGCGACGATCCATGAAAAACATTTGGGGCGCGTCTGACTGCTACGTGGCGCGTCCAGATCGCCGCCGACACCCCACAGCCCGCACTCAGGATCATCAGCGGGTTCACCCGGCTTTTCCGTTTACGTGGACTCGGCTTCGGTGTTTCGGACGGGACAACCATCACCCGAGTGACCCACGACCACGCGCAGCTGCGCCTGATCCGCAAGATCACCAACGCGCCGTGCTGGTGAATGTGACCCTGGCACAAAATGCAATCACCCCGTCCTTCCTGCGCGACAGCGCGTCACTCGGCGGTGTGCATGCCGGCGACCAGATCCTGCTGCCTTTCAACTGGGGCACCGAAGGCGTCACGCTGAACCGTGCATCGCTGGCCATCGATGACGCCAATCTGTCCTATGGCGATCTGTGGCGCAACGAAGCCAAGGGCAAGGCCGCGTTCCGCCAGAAATTCGTCATCATGGGCACGGGCCTCTACCTTGATGCCATCGGCGCGATGCCCTCGAACCGCATGCTGGACGTCTACAAATCCGAAAAAGACGCCCGCCGCGTCTGGGGCGAAGTGGCAAAGTGGATCATCGAGCGCAAAGACAGCTACGGCGCGTTCTGGAACAACGCCACCGAAGCCACCCCCGCGTTCAAGGAAGCCGGCTGCATCATCGGCCAGACCTGGGATACAACCGGGCTGCTGCTGAACCGCGACACCTCCGACTTCGTCTACCGCGCACCGAAAGAAGGCATCATCACCTGGCTGGACAGCGTCGGCATGCTCAAGCAAGCCGAGAACACGGCGCAGGCGATCGAATTCATCAACTTCATCCTGAAGCCTGAAATCGGCGGCATGTTCGCCAATAATACCGGCTACAACTCGGCCGTTGCCGGTGCCGCGGAGTTCGCAACTCCGGACTTCAAGCAGCAGTTCAACGACGTCTACACCGCCGATGTTCTGGGCAACATGTGGTGGTGGCAAGCCGATACGCCGTTCTTCGCACCCGTGCGGAACGAGTTTGTCGAGATCATTACCAACGCCTGAATTTGCACGTGTGACATCAAGAGCGGCCCGATCGTGGGGGCCGTTCGCACCTTATCGGGACAGAAAATTGCAATGCATGGTAAAGACGTTTGCCTCGAAGGCGTGTCGATCACCTATCCAAACGGGTTCACAGCCGTAAAGCCCACCGATCTGACCATTGGCGCGGGGGCGTTCTTTTCAATCCTCGGACCTTCGGGATGCGGCAAGACAACGATCCTGCGGGCGGTTTCGGGCTTTGTCGAGCCGTCAGCGGGCCGGGTGTTGATCGGCGGTGAGGATCAGCCCGGGATAGGCCCGAACGGTCGTCCAACAGCTTTGATTTTCCAGAACCTCGCCCTTTTTCCGCTCATGCCTGTTTGGGAAAACGTGGCCTTCGGTCTTGAGTCGCGCGCAGAGCAAGCGCCCGAGGGCCGGACCCAGCCAGCCAACCGGCGTAATGGCAGCAGCCAGAAGACCGTGGCCACCGACAGCGGCAAGGCGGTTCTCGACATTCCGCGCGATGGGAACGGCACCTTCGATCCACTGCTGATCGCCAAGTATCAGCGCCGTTTCCCCGAGTTCGACCGGTAGAACCGCCCTCTGGAACCCTGTTATCCGATCGCCTTCATGGACCCGATCCGAGTCTATATCCGCAGCGAAGGGGCCGTCTCGAACAAGGCGGTCTTCGTTGCTTTGGCGGTCCTTCCGAACGGCACGCGGGACGTTCTGCGCCTTTGGTTTCAGGCCAATGAGGCCGCCAAATTCTGGGCCAAGCTTCTCAGCGACCTGCGCAACCGGGGTGACCAGGACATCCTGATCGCCGTCGTGCCCTCTCGGCAGATTTCTTTCAGAAATCGCCCGCCTGGCAATAGACGGGCTGAAGGGCTTCCTTCAGGCGATCGAGGCGGCGTTTCCCCAGACCCGCGTTCAGGCCTGTATCGTTAACCTTTTGCGCCATTCCCTGAATTTTGCCAGGTTCAAGCGGCAAACGAATGATCCAGTGGATCAATCGTCGCACATAACAGGACCGCGAGTCCGCCGCCATCAAGGCGAGCTATACGGCGGAGGATGCCGCCGGGCGGCGTGCCTGAACCAACCCTTTTCGCCCCCCCGCCTAAGCCAGATGAGCCGCAGGATCACGGCGCGAGTTGCTCGAACAGCCGCGCGACCGCCTCTGCGCCGGGATCGACATGACCTTCAAGCTGGGCGGCATTGATATAGGCCGCACGCCCAGCCTTGGCGCAAATGATGGTGGCCGTATGTTCAGCGCCCTGCCGCGCCGCAACTGCCGCCCGTGCAATGCCTTCGGCCTCCAATGCGTCCAGCGCAGGTTTCAGCGCATCCACCATCGTCCGGTCGCCAAGCTGCGCACCACCGATACGTTGCATCCGGGCCAACCCCTCTTTCAAGGCCGCCACCATCGACAACCCGCTAGAGGCGGCATCTCCTGCGGCCGTAAAGAAAATCGCTAGCAGAACACCGGACGAGCCACCCATGGTCTGTGTCAATTCCTGCCCGATGGCGCGGAAAAGCTGTGTGTGATCCGCCAGTGGCAGCCGGTCCAGCGCCCCGATCAACGCCCGCGCCGCGCCCGCAAGGGTCGATCCGGTATCACCATCACCAGATTTGGCATCAAGCGCATTCAGGTCCGCCTCGGCCTCGATGAGAATCTGACAGCACTTGGTCAGAAACGCCGCCGTTTCCCGGTGCTCGGACGGGATCGGCTGAATAGGCCGCAGCCCATCGGGCAGGTCGAGGACGCGAACAGGCTGGATTGTCTGACAGCGCGGCCAAGCCGAGGGGGCGCAGGGCGCGGACAACCACGCATGGTCCTCCGCGCTCAAGGGATAGACTGATACCGAGAACCCGCGCATATCCAAGGAGGTCATCAGGGCCGCAGGCCCGACCATCAGCTTGAGGTTCTTGCCGATGGGCGATTTCACCAGCTCGTTGGCAAGGATCGCCATCTCGAGAACAGATGCCCCACCAAGATTATTCAGCAGCACGACATGCGGTTTGTTCTCCATCGTCGCGGCCAGCTTGGCGGTCACGGCGGCAATGGCCTGCTCGGCATTGTGGTAGTCGATCTGCTGGACGCCGGCCTCGCCATGAATGCCCAGACCCAACTCGGCCTTGCCTTCACCGATGCGGTTTTCCTTGGGCGATCCGGGAACGGTGCAGGTATCCAGCGACATGCCGATGGATTTGGTGTGTTTCACGACATGCTCGGCCACCTTGGTCACATCCTCGAGCGAGGCACCGCTTTCGGCCATGGCACCGGCGATCTTGTGGACGAACAGGGTTCCCGCCACACCGCGCGGCTGCGGCAAGTCGGGCAGCGCGATGTCGTCATCGACGATCACCATGTTCACCTTCAACCCGAACGCCCGCGCCCTTTCCGCAGCCAGCCCGAAGTTCAGCCGGTCGCCGGTATAGTTCTTCACGATCAGCAAGCATCCTGACGCCCCGGTGACGGCAAGTATCCCCGCCAGCACCGCATCGACAGAAGGCGAGGCGAACACGTCACCGCATACCGCCGCGGTCAGCATTCCCTCGCCCACGAAACCCGCGTGTGCCGGCTCATGTCCCGAACCACCGCCAGACACCAGAGCGACCCGCGACTTGTCCCAGTCGGCGCGCACAACGACGCGGATATGCGGATAGCCGTCAAGCCGCGCCAACTGCCCGCCCGAAGCCTGAATCACACCGTCGATAGCCTCGGTGACGATTGCATCTTTGTTGTTGATGAATTGGGCCATGGTGTCCTCCCTCAGGCCAAACGCGCGCCGGTTGCGTCGAAATAGAATGGGTTTCTTGGGCATATCTTGACGATATCGCCCGGTTTCAGTTCGGTATGCGCGTCGGTGACGGTGATGATGTCATGCGACTTGCAGCTCAGGTGCAGGCGCGTCTGATCGCCCAGATGCTCGACCCGCTGGACCACACTTTCCTCACCCGCACCCTGGATGATCTGCTCCGGACGCAATCCGATGCTGACCGCGCCAGACGGCGCGCCGCCAAACAAATCCGCCGGAAGGACGTTGATGCGCGGCTGCCCCAGACGGCTGGCGGCATAAATGCTGACCGGGTTTTCATAGATCTCGCGGGGCGGCCCGAACTGCACCAATCGGCCCTTGTCCAGAACGCCGACATGGGTCGCCATGGTCATGGCCTCGATCTGGTCATGGGTCACATATAGCAGCGTCGCGCCCGACTCCGCCTGAATGGATTTCAACTCCAGCCGAAGATCGGCGCGCAGCTTTGCATCCAGCGAACTCAGCGGCTCATCCATGAGATACACCGACGGGTTGCGCACAAGAGCTCGCCCTATCGATACGCGCTGCATCTCACCACCCGACAGCGCCGTCGCCTTGTTGTCCAGCTTGGTCGAGATTTGCAGGATTTCGGCGATCTCGCCGACCTTGCGGTCGATATCGGCTTGCGGCGTGCGCAGGATCGGGGACTTCAGTGGGAACTCAAGATTTTGGCGCACGGTCATGTGCGGATAAAGCGAATATTGCTGAAACACCATCGCCACATCGCGCTGTGCCGGCGTCAACCCCTCCATATCGTACCCGCCGATGCTGATCCGGCCTTGATCGGGCGTGTCCAGCCCCGACACCATCCTCAGCGTCGTGGTCTTGCCTGCCCCTGTTGGCCCAAGCAGCACAACGAACGACCCGTCGGGAATCGTCATCGTCACGTCATCAAGCGCCACGTCGTTACCAAAACGCTTGGTGACCCCCGTCAAACAGACCTCAGCCATGACCAAGCACTCCCTCGTTTGCCCGCGACCGCAAGGCGCGCCCATGGACATTTTCGAACAGCGTGATCGTGCGCGCATCGAAGGCCAGCCCGGTGGCCGCTCCCAAGACGATGGGATCACTGCTTGGAGCGCGCACCTTTACGGCACCATTGGGGGTCTCCAACGTCACGATCTGCGTCGTCCCAAGATACTCGGACGCCAGAATTCTGCCCCGATAAGGGGCGCTGTCATCAAGTCTCACATGTTCGGGACGCACCCCAAGCGTCAGTTTCCCCGCCGCGCCATCAATGCAGGGGGGGACGCGGATCGCCGCATCGCCAAGCCGGACCTCATCCTGGCCCGCCTCGATCATCCCTTCGAAATCGAGAAAATTCATTGGTGGCGATCCGATGAACTCGGCAACAAACTTGGTCGCGGGCCAGTCG
>JALQUE010000046.1 GCA_023260815.1 Roseovarius sp. | reverse complement strand
CCTCGTCGCGCGCGATCGGCGCGCCAGAGCTGATCGCGCATCTGCGCGGTGAGATAACACACGAGGCCGCCCGCGACGCCGCGACCATCGCGACCCGCCAATTCGCCAAGCGACAGCGTACCTGGTTTCGGGCCCGGATGTCAGCATGGCACCGGATCGCCGCGCAAGACCTGTGAATTTTCAACATTTTAGCCTAACATTGTCAGTATAACTACGCTATAATGTCGAAAATTCGTCAAACAGGGCTGTCCGGCCATGCAAAGCCATCCGCGTATCATGACGCTTGCCCAATGGGCCGGCCCTGCCCGATGGCACTCCGAACTGCCGCATAGCCACAGCACCCATAGCCTCCTCTGGATCACCCGTGGGCAAGGACGCTGCCTGCTGGATGGCATCCGTCGCGGTGTCGGGGTGCATAATGCCATCGTCATTCCCGCAGGTGCACTTTTTTCGACCGATCTGGCCCGGCTGGGATATGGGCTGGTCTGCACGATCCCGCCGACCGATGCCGTGCCGATGCCCGACAGCGCGCAAATCCTGCGCCTGCGCGATGTGCAGGCGCAGGCGGAACTCACCGCGATACTGGAAGCCATGCAGCGCGAAGACAACGCGCAGCGCCCCTTCTCAGACGAGGCGATGCAGGCCCATGCCGTCCTCTTGGGGGTGTGGCTCCGCCGCACCATGATCGATCAGGACGCCGATCCACCGCGCCCCCTGGCCGCCGAACGGCTGGTGCGCGCCTACGCCGCCCTGATCGAACGCGACTACCAAAGCGGCAAGCCGATGGCCGATTACGCCGCAGCACTGGGCGTGACCCCCACCCATCTGACCCGCACCTGTCGGCAATGCGCCGGGCTGAGCGCCTCGCAGCTTCTGACCCAACGCAGCCTGCATGCCGCGCGCAGCCAGCTGGAACAGTCCAGCCATCCCTTCAACCGCATCGCCGCCATGCTGGGCTTTCGCAGCGCCGCCTATTTCTCGCGGTTTGTGGTGCATCACACCGGGCAGACCCCCACGCAACTGCGCAAACAGGCCAAGTCTGCGTCGATTCCGCAGACCGTGTAACGCGGTTTGGGTTGAACTCGCCACGGCGCGGATGTGTAATGGGCGCCAAGTGCCATGCCATGCGCCGACACCCTCAGGTCCGTGCGCGCCGTTTACGTCCCCAATCCAACCGAAAGCGATCCCCAGCAGATGTCCTCACGCCCCCACCGCCCCGCCTCTCTTCACCCCGCCGCCCGGCCTTTGGCCCGCGCGCTGAACGAGGGACGGATCGACCGGCGCGAGTTTCTGACCCGTGCAACCGGCCTGGGCCTTGGGGCGGCGGCGGCTTGCGCGCTTGCCGGGCTGCCGAATCCCGCCCGCGCGCAAGCCGCGATCACCCCCGGCGGCACGCTGCGCATTCAGCAGAACGTGAAACCCCTGCGCGATCCGCGCAGCTATGACTGGAGCGAGATGGGCAACCAGACTCGTGGTTTCCTGGAATACCTCGTGGAATATAACGCCGACGGCACCTTTCGGGGCATCCTTCTGGAGACATGGCAAGTCAACGAGGATGCCACCCGCTACGTGCTCAACATCCGGCCCGGCATCACCTGGAACAACGGCGATCGGTTCACCTCGGCGGATGTCGCGCATAATATCGCGCGCTGGTGCGACAGCACCGCGCCGCGCAACGGCATGGCCAGCCGCTTTACCGGCCTGATCGACCCCACGACCGGCCAGCTGCGCGAGGGCGCGGTGGACACGCCCGACGATCTGACAGTGACCCTGCACCTCTCGGCCCCCGACATCACCGTCATTGCCAACATGTCCGATTATCCCGCGGCCGTGGTCCATTCCTCCTATGACGGCGGCGATCCGTTCGCGCATGGCATCGGCACCGGCCCCTTCCGGCCCGTCAGCCTGACGGTCGGCGCAAGCTGCGTGCTGGACCGCGATCCGGCGCATGTCTGGTGGGGCACCGAGGTGTTCGGCGGGCCATATCTGGACCGGGTCGAATTCATCGACTACGGCACCGACCCCTCCAAATGGGTGGACGCCGCCCGCAACGGGGACATCGACCTGCTCTATGAAACCGTCGGAGATTTCATCGACATCATGGATGCCGCCGGCTGGACCCGCACCCGCACCGAAAGCGCCGCCACCGCCGTCATCCGCGCCAATGCCCGCGCCGACATCGACGGCGCCACCCCTTATGCGGACGCCGCCGTGCGCCGGGCCATGGCGCTCGCCGTCAACAACGACATCTGCCTCGAACTCGGCCATGCCGGGCGCGGCACGGTGGCGGCAAACGATCATGTCAGCCCCTTGCATCCCGCCCATGCCGATCTTGGCCCCGCCCCCTACGATCCCGATCAGGCGCAGGCCGACATGCGTGCGGCGGGACTGGGCGATTTCGAACATACGCTTGTCACGCTTGACGATGAATGGCAGCGCAACACCGGCGATGCGGTGGCGGCACAGCTGAATGATGCCGGGATCGCCGTGCGTCGCGTGATCCTGCCCGGCGCCGATTTCTGGGACAGCTGGAAGGAGTTTCCCTTCTCGCTCACCCAATGGAATCACCGCCCCCTCGCCATCCAGATCCTGAATCTCGCCTATCGCTCGGACGCCGCCTGGAACGAAACCGGCTTCGCCAACCCGGCCTTCGACGCGCTACTGGATCAGGCGATGTCGCTCAGTGATGCCAACGCCCGCCGCGAGGTGATGCGCCGCATTCAGACCATGCTGCGCGACGAAGGCGTCATCATCCAGCCCTATTGGCGCGCGCTTTACAACCACCACAACGGGCAGCTGGTGAATGCCGAGAAACACCCCGCCAATGAAATCCATCTCTACAAGATCGGCTTTTCGGCGTGATCCACCGAGGCGGGCAGCGGCTCAGCCGTTGCCCCAGATGATCCGCACGTAATTGCGCGTTTCCTTGAAGGGCGGCACACCGCCGTATTTCTGCACAGCCCCCGGCCCCGCATTATACGCCGCCAGCGCAAGCGGCCACGACCGGAAGGTGCGGTACTGCTCCGCCAGATAGCGCGCGCCGCCCTCCAGGTTCTCGTAAGGGTCATGCGGATTGACCCGCAACAGTCGCGCCGTCCCCGGCATCAACTGCGCCAGCCCGATGGCCCCCTTGTGCGAGACCGCCTTGGGATTCCAGGCCGATTCCTGCTGCACAAGGCGCAGGAACAGGTCCACCGGCACATTGTGCCGCCGTGCCGCGTCCTTGGCCATCTCCAGATATTGCCCGCGATACCCACCGTTAAAGGCCGGACCCGGCTCGATTCCCCATTTGGTGGGGGTATGGACCCCCTGTGGCTGCAACCGGACCGAGTTGTTGTATTGCTGCCTGGCGCGGGTATCCAGAACCTTGGTCTGGGATTTGAAAACCGCACTCCGGCCCTTGGTGGACAAGACATCGGCACTGCCTGCCATCGGCAAAAGAATGCCGCATGACGCAATTGCAACAACAAGAAACCGCATGCGCAGTCAGCCCCCCGGCCTGTTTCCGTTCGGCGCACTATACGCGAATCCTTCTGGAATTCCAGTTGCCTGCCACGGTCTATATCGTTTTCCCGAACCACCCCTGCGAATTTTCGACAAAATTTACCTTTCCTTCATCCGCATGCGATGGTGTAACCCTGCGAACAAACACTCAAGCGACAGTTCCAAGGAGGTCCGCCATGGCCGGCTCAGTCAACAAGGTAATTCTCATCGGCAATCTGGGCCGCGATCCCGAGGTGCGCACCTTCCAGAACGGCGGCAAGGTCTGCAACCTGCGCATCGCCACATCCGAAAACT
Source organism: Roseovarius sp. (assembly GCA_023260815.1). Lineage (GTDB taxonomy): Bacteria > Pseudomonadota > Alphaproteobacteria > Rhodobacterales > Rhodobacteraceae > Roseovarius. The sequence continues at coordinate 807 of JALQUE010000046.1, read as the reverse complement.
GGAAAGACCGCACCACCGGCGAACGCCGCGAGCGCACGGAATGGCACACCGTCGCGATCTTCAACGAAGCCCTCGTGCGTCTGGCCGAGCAATATCTTCGCAAAGGCTCCAAGGTCTATATCGAAGGCAAGCTCGAAACCCGCAAATGGCAGGACCAGTCCGGGCAAGACCGCTACAGCACCGAAGTCGTGCTGCGGCCCTATGCCGGCGAAATGACCTTCCTCGATGGCCGCAGCGACGCAGGCGGCGGCGGTGGTGGCGGCGGCGGCTCGTATGGCGGCGGTCAGGACAGCGGCGATTACGGCGGCGGCTATGGCGGCGGCTACGACAGCGATCAGGGCCGCGGCGGCCCGCAAGGCGAACCGGCCCGTGGCCCATCGCGCGATATCGACGACGAAATTCCGTTCTGATCTTGCCGCATCGCAGCATTTCAGGGCCACCTTCCGGGGTGGCCCTTTTGCTCATGTCCCCCCACAACCCTCGCGCGCGGCGCTTTTGCCTCTTTCTTTTCTGGGCCACAGCCTATAGGGCGCAGGGAAACTTCCCCGGGATCGGACCAAAATGGATCTGCGCAACATCGCAATTATCGCTCACGTCGACCATGGCAAGACCACGCTTGTCGACGAACTTCTCAAGCAATCCGGCGCCTTTCGCGCCAATCAGGCCGTGGACGAACGCGCCATGGACTCCAACGATCTGGAACGCGAGCGGGGCATCACCATCCTCGCCAAGGCCACCAGCGTCGAATGGAAAACCACGCGCATCAACATCGTCGACACCCCCGGCCACGCCGATTTCGGCGGCGAG
>JALQUE010000446.1 GCA_023260815.1 Roseovarius sp. | reverse complement strand
GGCGTTCCACAGCGTTGGCAGGGTGCCGGGCGGCAGGGGCAGCTTGATCGCGATGGCGCCCAGTTGGCCGGCAGGCATTTCGTGGCCGGCTTCGTCGAGGATCTGCACGTCATAGCCGGGCATCGCCACGGTGGGCGATCCGATCTTGACGGGCAGCGCCTCGATCCCGGCGGGGTTTCCGGCGATCGTCCAGCCGGTTTCCGTCTGCCACCACTGGTCATAGACCGGCACGCCCATCACGTTCTGCGCCCATTCGATCGTGTCGGGATCGGCGCGTTCCCCCGCCAGATAGAGCGCGCGCAGGCAGGAGAGGTCGTATGCCTTGATCAGCTCGGCCTTGGGATCCTCGCGCTTGATCGCGCGAAAGGCCGTGGGCGCGGTAAAGAAACTGCGCACATTATGTTCGCTGATGACCCGCCAGAAGGTGCCGGCATCCGGGGTGCCGACGGGCTTGCCTTCGAACACGATGGTCGTGTTGCCGTGGATCAGCGGCCCGTAGCAGATATAGGAATGGCCCACGACCCAGCCCACATCCGAGGCGGCCCAGAACACGTCGCCGGGATCGACGTTGTAGATATTCTTCATCGACCAGTTCAGCGCCACAAGATGACCGCCGGTGGCGCGCACGACGCCCTTGGGCGCCCCCGTGGTGCCCGAGGTATAGAGGATATAGGCGGGATGGTTGCCTTCGACGGGCACACATTCGGCAGGGGCGACCCCGTATTGGAAGCCGTGCCAGTCGTGATCGCGGCCCGGCTGAAGCTGCGCCACCTCTTGTTCGCGCTGGAAGATCACGCAGAATTCGGGCTTGTGGCTGGCCTGCTCGATGGCTCCGTCGACCAATGGCTTGTAATGCACGACGCGGCCCGGCTCGAGCCCGCAGGAGGCGGCGATGATCGCCTTGGGTTTGGCGTCGTCGATCCGCACGGCCAGTTCATGTGCGGCGAAGCCACCGAACACGACCGAATGAATGGCGCCGAGCCGGGTGCAGGCCAGCATCGCCTCGATCGCTTCGGGGATCATCGGCATGTAGATGATGACCCGGTCGCCCTTTTCGATGCCCTTGGCGCGCAGGGCGCCGGCAAGGCTGGCCACGCGGTCGCGCAGCTCGGTATAGGTGATTTCGTGCTTGGTATGGGTGATCGGGCTGTCGTGGATGATCGCCACCTGATCGCCGCGTCCCCGGTCCACATGGCGATCGACGGCGTTGTAGCAGGTGTTCACCAGACCGTCGGCATACCATTCATAGAGTGGCGCGTTGTCGTCGAAGAGCGCCTTGGACGGCATCCTGTCCCAGTCGATCCCCTTGGCCTGCTCCATCCAGAACCCTTCCGGGTCCGCCTGCCAGTTTTCATATACGGCCTTGTATGCCATGTCAGTCTCCTCCGGTCCTTTGCAAAACTGTTACGGGGTCAGAGGGCGGCGCGGCAAGAGAGTTGGCGGATTTCGGGGCAGATTACCGCAGGAAATTTGCAGAGATTGGCGGTAGATGCCTGCAAATTTTTGCAAACCCCCTTTTTATATTCGGATCGGGCGGCAAAACACCAAGTGATTGCAAAGCTGCAAACCCATGCGCTGCAAATTCGGCGCATGGGGGATTCGCAGGGTCTGTGAACGCCGGTCAGCCGTAGTGACGCACCGGGGTTCCGGCGATGGCGGCCATGTTCAGCAAGCCGCGCGCGGTGACGCCGGGGGTCACGATATGCGCGCGGTTGCCCATGCCCATCAGGATCGGCCCCACTTCCAGCCCGCCGGCCTTCATCTTGAGGATGTTGCGCACCCCCGAGGCGGCATCGGCATGGGCGAAGATCAGCACGTTGGCGGCCCCTGTCATGCGGTTGTCGGGCAGCAGGCGGGCGCGCAGGTCCGGATCGAGCGCCGCGTCGATATTCATCTCGCCTTCATAGGCGAAATCACGGGGTGCTGAATCGAGAATATCCAACGCCTCGCGCAGGCGGCGCCCCGACCCTTCGGACTGATTGCCGAATTGCGACTGCGAGCAGAGCGCCACGTTGGGCACGATGCCGAAGCGGCGCACATGGCGGGCCGCCCCGATCGCGGCCTCGGCCAGTTGTTCGGGCGTGGGCCGGGAATGCACATGGGTGTCAGCGATGAACAGCGGGCCATCTTCGAGGATCATTAGAGACAGCGCGCCATGCGGGCGCAGATCGGCCCCGCCAAGCACCTGAGTGATGTAGTTCAGGTGCCAGCGATATTCGCCGAACGTGCCGCAGATCAGGCTGTCGGCCTCGTCGCGGTGCACCATCACGGCGCCGATGGCGGTGGTGTTGGTGCGCATGATCGCCTTGGCCAGATCGGGCGTCACGCCGCGGCGCTTCATGATCTCGTGATAGCTGCCCCAGTAGTCGCGATAACGGGGGTCGTCCTCGGGGTTGACGATGCTGACGTCGCGCCCGGGCCGAATGGTCAGGCCCAGCCGTTCGCAGCGCTGTTCGATCACCGAGGGACGACCGATCAGGATCGGCGTTTCGGTGGTTTCCTCGAGGATCGCCTGCGCGGTGCGCAGCACGCGTTCATCTTCGCCTTCGGCAAAGACGATGCGCCGCGCGGCGGTGCGCGCAGCATCGAAGACCGGGCGCATCAGCAGCGCGGATTTGTAGACGCTGGCGTCAAGGCTGGCGCGGTAGGCGTCGAGATCCTCAATCGGGTTGCGCGCGACGCCGCTGTCCATCGCGGCGCGCGCCACGGCGGTCGAGACGATGCCGGACAGGCGCGGATCGAAGGGTTTGGGGATCAGATAATCGGCCCCGAAAGACATCTGTTCGCCCTTGTAGGCGGCGGCGGCCTCGGCCGAGGTGGTGGTGCGCGCCAATTCCGCGATGCCTTCGACGCAGGCCACCTGCATCTGGTCATTGATCTCGGTGGCGCCAACGTCCAATGCGCCCCGGAAGATGAAGGGAAAGCACAGCACGTTGTTGACCTGATTGGGAAAATCGCTGCGGCCCGTGGCAATGATGGCATCAGGCGCCACGCTGCGCACCTCGTCTGGCAAGATTTCGGGCGTGGGGTTGGCCAGCGCAAAAATGATCGGGCGCGGGGACATGCGGGCAACCATTTCAGGTTTCAGCACGCCGGGGCCCGACAGGCCCAAAAACAGATCGGCCCCATCGATCACCTGATCCAGCTGCCGCAGATCGGTTTTCTGAGCAAAAGCTGCCTTTTGCGGGTTCATATCC
>JALQUE010000413.1 GCA_023260815.1 Roseovarius sp. | reverse complement strand
CGTAGAGGTGCGGGTCAGCGAATTGTCGGATCATACGCCCGTTCATCTGTCGGTGCGGGTCGTTCATGGCCGCAAGCCGGGGCCGGTCATGTTTGTCTCGGCTGCTGTGCATGGCGATGAGGTCATCGGGGCCGAGATCGTGCGGCGGCTTCTGAATTCCAAGGCGCTGACACCGCTTGCGGGGACGTTGCTGGCGGTGCCGATCGTCAATACCTTCGGGTTTCTGAACCATTCTCGATACCTGCCTGACCGGCGTGATCTGAACCGGTGCTTTCCGGGCCATGCAACCGGGTCGATGGCATCGCGGCTGGCGCATATTTTCATGACCGAGGTGGTCAAGCGATGCGATCTGGGGATCGATCTGCATTCTGCCGCGATCCGGCGCACGAACCTGCCGCAATTGCGTCTGACGGCGGGGAATGATCGCTTGCGCGACTTGGCGGATGTATTCGCCGCGCCGGTGGTCATGCCGTCCAACCTGCGCGACGGGTCACTGAGGATGGCGGCAGAGGACGCGGGTGTGGATGTGCTGTTGTACGAGGCGGGGGAGGGGCTTCGGTTCGACGAATTCGCGGCGCGCACCGGTGTCGCGGGAATTCTGCGGGTGATGAGCCATCTTGGAATGATCAGCGGCAAGGGTGTGCCGCGCAAACGGGCGGAGCCGCTCTATTGTACCGAGTCCACATGGTACCGTGCGCCTGCGGGCGGCTTGCTGCGCGGCTATCTGACGACCGGGGATACCGTCGAGCAAGGAACTGTCATGGGCGCGATTTCCGATCCGTTCGGTGAATTCGAGGCCGAGGTTATCGCCGATCAGCAGGGCATAATCATCGGACGCACGAACATGCCGGTGGTCTACGAAGGGGACGCTTTGTTCCATGTCGCGCAGACCTCGAGCCCCGAGGATGTCGCGCGCGGTATCACCGCGCATATGGCGCCCATGCCGATGTTTGACGAGGACGAGATTATCTGAGGTCAGGTTTCGCTGTCGGGAGTGCGCTTTTTGAAGCGGTGCGCATTGGCCGGATGCAGGAAGATCGACATCGTCAGCAGGCTGAAGATGAACTCGTACGCCTCCCATTTGCGGGACACGGTGGCCAGCACGCCAATGACAAGACTAGCCCCGACAGCCATGATCGCGTGGCGCGTCGATGGCAGCGGCAGCATGATGCGGTCAACAAGTCTTGCGACAAGGGAAATGCGTGAATAGAGCAACGGCAGCACGACGAGATACATCAGGATGGCAACGGTCAGATAGGACCCGAACAGGGATTTTGTCAGCTGTTCATCGCCAAACGCCAGATTGTGCAGGGTCGTTTCGTTCTGCACGTTGTGTTCGGCGAAAAATCCGGTGGTTTCCCAGCCAATGATGCGTTGCCCCCACGAAATCTCTTCGCCGGCACCAAACAGGAAGGCTGCGGAATAAAGGACAAGCCAAAGCGAAGACGCGCCGCCGGAGCGCGCGGTTCGGACGGCTTGACCCAACAGGATCACGCTGGAAAGAAACAGGCAAATGGCCGTGCCATATTCGATCGGGCCGTCTTCGGCGCCGAAACCGGCCTCGTATTGCAGGTTGAATCCCAGAACGCTGTACGCCAGCGTAAAAAGCATGGTTGCGTTCATCAGTCCAAAAAGGATTTGGTCAATCGGACTGAGCCTGATCATTTTGGGTCCGTCATATCTTTGTTACCTATCGCCGTTGCGTATATTCAAGCTGCGAGGGATGCAAGCTATCCTCGTTCATAACGCTACGACGCGCGGAAACTGGACCGAACCAAGGGTCTTTGCCGATGTTTTCGCCTTGACCGTATGGTCAAGGCGCGGTGGCGTGCTGATCAGCCGGACAAGGCTTTGACGACCGAGTTTTTCCGGGAACGCTGCGCCTGAAAAGACAAACCCCCGAAGCGGCTGCCCGGGGGTCGTCATTCTTTTGTCGCGTTCGGCGTGCTGCGGTCTTCAGAGAAGGCCTTCGCGTTGGGCTTTCTTGCGCGCCAGTTTACGAGCGCGGCGGATCGCCTCGGCTTTTTCGCGCGCTTTCTTCTCGGACGGTTTCTCGAAATGCTGCCGAAGCTTCATTTCGCGGAAAACGCCTTCGCGCTGCAGCTTTTTCTTCAGGGCACGAAGCGCCTGATCGACATTGTTGTCGCGAACACTAACCTGCATGTGGTGTCACCACCTTTCCAAGTTGAAGTTTCGTTAGATTGCAGGAAGTGGCCGTATAGCAAAGCGTCTTTCTTTTGTCTAGGGTGGCGCCGATCGAACGGAGGCAAGCAATGACCGACCCGGATATCAAGGCAAAGCTGCTTGATGCAGCCAAGATGCACGTACCCTTTGACGGGTGGAGCGAGGATGCCTTTCAGGCAGCGATTCGCGACACCGGGATCGAAGCGGGGCTGGCGCGCGCGGTCTGTCCGCGTGGTGCGGTAGATTTGGCATTGGCCTATCACGCCGAGGGTGACGCTTTGATGATGGAGCGTTTGACGACCGAAGATCTAAGCCAGATGCGCTTTCGCGATCGGGTCGCAGCGGCGGTGCGGTACCGTCTGGAGGCGGTCGACGACAAGGAACTCGTGCGGCGTGGCATGACGCTGTTTTCGCTGCCGATGTATGCGGCAGATGGGGCAAAGGCGGTCTGGGGCACGTGCGATCTGATCTGGACGGCGCTTGGCGATACATCTGACGATGTAAATTGGTATACCAAGCGCGCGACCTTGTCGGGCGTCTACAGTGCGACGCTTCTGTATTGGCTGGGCGATGACAGCCCCGGCCACGAGGCGACATGGGCCTTTCTGGATCGCCGGATCGACAATGTGATGTCGTTCGAAAAGCTCAAGGCGCAGATGCGCGACAACAAAGTCCTGAGCGGGCTTATGGCAGGCCCACTCAAGATGTTCGGCAAGGTGCGCGCACCAAAGGCGGGCCGTGGGCACCATGCCGGGATGCCGGGCCGCTGGAACGGACAGGCATAAGCAGGCAGCACACAGGCCAGGGAGACCCGCATGACCGATATGATGAACGCCGTGGAAATCACCGAACCCGGCGGACCGGATGTTCTGAGGCTGACGCGCCGCCCGATCCCGTCGCCAAGCGCTGGTGACGTGGTGATCAAGGTGGCGTTTGCCGGGGTCAACCGTCCTGATGCCCTGCAGCGTGCCGGGCTGTACGCGCCGCCGCCGACCGCGAGTGATCTACCGGGATTGGAAGCCGCCGGTGAGATCGTCGCCATCGGTGACGGCGTGAGCGACTGGACCGTGGGTGACAAGGTCTGTGCCCTGCTGCCGGGGGGCGGTTACGCCGAGTATGTGGCCACGCCTGCTGCACATTGCCTGCCGATCCCCGACGGCATGGGCCTGCGCGACGCAGCCTGCCTGCCCGAGACGTTCTTCACGGTCTGGTCCAATGTCTTTGGCCGTGGCGGCCTCAAGGCGGGCGAGCGGTTCCTTGTGCATGGCGGCTCGTCCGGGATCGGCACGACGGCGATCCAGTTGGCGCATGCCTTCGGCGCGCGGGTGTTCACCACGGCGGGATCGGATGAAAAATGCGCCAAATGCGTTGATCTGGGTGCAGAGCGGGCGATCAATTACCGCAACGAGGATTTCGTCGATGTGATGCGCGCCGAGGGGGGCGCCGATCTGATCCTCGATATGGTGGGGGGCGACTACCTGCCGCGCAATGTCAAATGCCTCGCGGATGATGGGCGGCTGGTGCAGATCGCGTTCCTTCAGGGACCGAAGATCGAGCTGAACTTTGCCCAAGTGATGATGCGCCGGCTGACGATCACCGGGTCGACCCTGCGCCCCCAGAGCAATCAGGCCAAGGCCATGATCGCCGAGGCGCTGCGCGCAAATGTCTGGCCGCTGCTGGCCTCGGGGCAGGTGGCGCCGGTGATGGATTCCGAATACGAGCTTGCCAATGCCGCGCTGGCCCATGCCCATATGGAGAAAAGCACTCATATCGGCAAGATCGTGTTGCGGGTGGGCTAAGCCGGTGGGGCTGGTTCAGATTGCCATTCTGGGCATGGCTGCGCTCAGCATCGGTTTGAGTGGGTATGCGTTGTGGCGGGATGAGACGCTGGATTGGACCTTTGCCGTTCCTCAAAGTCCGCCACCTGCCGGAGCGCCGGTTTTCGAAACCGTGTTCGATCACAGTCCCGTCGAAGGCATGGCCCATTCGCCCGCCATCACGATCAATGGCGACAAGGTGGGCATCTTGTGGTTTCAGGGGTCATCCGAGGCACAGCCCGATGTCGAAATTCACCGCGTGACACTGAGGCGGAACGACGCCGGTTGGCAGGCGGATACGCCCGAACCTTATCTGACGAGTGCCGCGCTTGGCGATGCGTTCGACCCTCGGCAACTGGTGGTCACGCTTGGCAACACGGTGCAGAACGAGGCGGCGGTTGACGCGCTTTATGCGACGGTCGTGTCGGTGGGCGGATGGGCGATGGCCTCGGTCGCGGATGTGCGGATGGACGATGGCCGCCCGGTTTGGGCGCGCAAACTGAACCTGTCGCCCTTTCTGAACCGTTCCATGCTGGTGAAATCGCCCATGGTTGCCTACTCGGACGGGTCGATGGGGCTGCCCGCCTATTTCGAGATGGGGTCAACCTATGGCGTGCTGGTCCGTACCGATGCGCAGGGCCGGGCGCGCGATCTGCGGCGGATGGTGGGCAAGGGAATCAAGCCGATACAGCCGATGATCGTGGTGCTGGACGCCGGGCGCGCGCTGGCTTTGTTGCGCGACTTCGATGATAGCGGGCAGGTCTATGTCAGCCGCACCGACGATGGCGGGCGCACATGGAGCGTGGCCGATGCGACGGGACTTGCCCATCCAAGCGCGCCGGTTGCGGCGCTGTCGGTATCGGGCGGGCGTATCCTGATGGCGATGAATGGCGCCGCCGACAGTGCCGACCTGCTGCATCTGGCGCTGTCCGACGACGAGGGGAGCAGTTGGCGCGTGATCCACACGCTGGATCGACAACCGGGTGATGCGCGGTATCCAATGCTGCGGCGGCTGCCCGATGGGCAGATCCTGCTGGCCTATTCGCATGGCACCAAAAAGGGCCTGCGGGCGCATGTTTTCAACGAAGCATGGGTGGCGGCGCAATGACGGGTGTTCTGGCGAGTGTGTGGCTGGCGGTGATCCTTGCATGGCTGGTTTTTGCTTTGGCCGGCTGGGTCGTGGGGCCGTCTGCCTCGGTCTGGATCGGGGGGGCCGTGGGCGCGGCTGCGGTATTGGCGTTCCGCGATACGTTGCCGTTGCGCGGCATGGTGGCGTTGCTGGCCCCGTTCGGGGTGATGCTGCCGGCACTGGCGCTGCGGCATATGGCGGCCAAGCTGGGCCTGCCGGTGGTGCCGTTCTCGACGCTGGAACTGCTGGGTTTCCTGCTGGTCTACGTGGTGTTTCTGGCAAGCGCGATGGGGGTGGTCCCGGTGGATATCTACCGCTTCGGCTATGCGCCGCTGCCGGTGGCCGCGATGGTGCTGGCGGTGTGCCTGTACGGTCTGCTGACGGGCAACTGGTTTTTGCCGTTGGTGGTGGTCTTGGGGCAGCTTTTATGGGTCTTGGGCTGGGGCAGTAGCAACTGGTTCGATCATGTCACCCATGTGCTGCTGGTGCCGGTGGTCGTGGTCGTGCTGGTGACGCGCTTGTTTTGAGGGCGTATTGTCCTTTTGGTGATCACCGGATGGGATCGAACAGCGCATCCGTCATCGCACAGTCCCGCACCGTGTCGCGGCCACAGGGCACCGGGCGCAGATCGCGCGACAGGCAAAGCCGAGCTTCCTGTATGCGGCCTTGGCGGCAGGTGATGGTCAGCATGTCCGGCTCCCATCCCGGATTGGCCTTGAGAAAGGCCTCTTCGATCACGCGGGCGGGCAGTTTGACAGGGTCTTTCAGTTTGCGGAACACGTCGGGTCGGTTCACGGCCTCGTAGGCTTCGCGCGACAGGGCGAAATAGGCGGGCGCCGACAGGCCCGAGCACCTGCCGTGCTTTTTCCACTGATACCAGGCCAGACCCGGGGTGCCCATGATATCGGCCATGTCCGCCGTCATGGCGCGCGATGGCGGACGTTCTGGCGTATGGCAATGGGCGGGCCAGCCGCGATGATATTGCGGCCACAGCCCGTGCAGCACCCAGCCATGATTGCGGCTGTCGTTGCATTGCGGTGAGCCGCGCGCATCCCCTTCGATCGCGCACCATGAGGGCGACCAGCTGAGCGCCAGAACATAATAGTCGAACACCCCCGGGCGGTTACCCTCGGCGCGGGCGGCGCCACTCAGGGTCAGCAGGAGGATCAGGAACACACGCATGTTTTGGACTTTCAATTTGTCACATGTATCACTATATAGCCGCCAAGTTCCCCGACAACGGAAACCCGCACCTGATCAGGTGCCGCCGAGTCCGGCGACGGGGAAGATATGCGTGAAGGAGGCCCGAAACACATGGCTAAACCGCTTATGGCAAAGGCCACCGCCGTCTGGCTGGTGGACAATACGACGCTCAGCTTCAAGCAGATTGCCGATTTCTGCGGGCTGCACGAGCTTGAGATTCAGGGAATCGCCGATGGCGATGTGGCCTCGGGTGTGAAGGGGTTCGACCCTGTCGCCAACAACCAGCTGACCCAGGCTGAGATTGAAAAGTCTGAAAAAGACCCGCTGCACAAGCTGCAGCTGAAGTTCAATCCCGCCGCCGTCGGTGAGGAAAAGCGCCGTGGCCCGCGCTATACGCCGCTGAGCAAGCGGCAGGACCGTCCGAACGCGATCCTGTGGCTGGTCAAGTTCCATCCCGAACTGGTTGACAGCCAGATCGCCAAGCTGGTCGGCACCACCAAGCCGACGATCCAGACGATCCGCGAGCGCACCCATTGGAACATCTCGAACATGCAGCCGATCGACCCGGTGGCGCTTGGCCTGTGCAAGCAGTCCGAACTGGACGCCGCCGTGCAAAAGGCCGCCGCGAAACGCGCCAAGGAAGGCGAAGCGTTGAGCGATGACGAGCGCCGCAAGCTGCTGAGCACCGAGCAGAGCCTCGAAGCCAGTGCCGAGCCGCGCATGCCCACGGCGATCGAAGGGCTGGAAACGTTCAGCCTCAGTGGCGATCCGCGCGACGAGGATGATGAAAGAGAACAGAAATACGACGCTGACAGCTTCTTCAACCTGCCTGACAGCGACGATGACGAGGATGAGGACGACGATCGCCGGTAAGCACCGCGTCGTTGTCCCCGAAAA
>JALQUE010000228.1 GCA_023260815.1 Roseovarius sp. | reverse complement strand
GCATAGGCGTGCAACGTGTTCTGCGCGGCGCCCAGTTCTGCCGCCTGCGCCTCGAGAAAGGCTGATATCCAACGCCGTCCATGGCTCATGCGCCACTTTCCAGGATCAGCAGCTCGAGTGCCGCCCGGCGTGCGGTTTCCTCAAGGCCCACCGCGCGCAAGGTCGACAGCGCCGAGGTGATGTCGTCGAACCCGCGCAGCCCCGCCCGATCCAGTTGCAACCCGGCCGACAGGATCGCTTGCCCCAGCTTGCCACCCTGCAGCAAGGCGGCATGGTCGGCCGGGGCGGAACTGGCGGCGAAGGCGCGGCTGATCGCCTGCTTTAGCGGGGTGTCGGCCAGAGCGGATGGCGGCGCGCCGCGGGCAAGTCCGACAAGAAAGGCGTCGGTGTCGTCCAAGGGCTGTGCGGCCTCTGCGGTGCTTTCATAGGCCGAGGACAGCAAACCGATCCGGAACGCCAGTGCTTGCGCCCATGGCGGCAGGGGGATGTCTGCAAGTGCTGCGCCGTAAAGTTCTGCGAACACGATAGCCAGCCCCTGATCGCGCATCGCCTGCCAGGCCTCGGGCAGGATTTCGGCGATAGGGCCGGGATTTTCGCGGGTCATGGCCTGATCGAATGACTGGATGATGCGGGCGCGGTCCCAGACACCGCCCGATGCGGCGGGGGTGCGTTCGGTATACAGCCCCAGCAGGCGGTTGGGGGGCAGGGCGCCGGTATGGGCCAGACGCTCGGCCGCTTCGAGACGGGCTTTCAGGCCCGAACTGGGGCGTAGATCGGCCGAGGCATAGGCGCGCGGCAGTCCTTGTGTCGGCAGGGGTTGGCCGACGGCCTCGTAAAGCCTGAAAAGCAGCGGTGTGATCCCGGACGGCGGCGCCAGGGCCACGGCGCTTTCCACCATTTCGGGATCAAGAAATTGCGCCAGCAGCGCCTCTTCCGTGGTCGACAGAAGCGTCAGCCCGACAGCCGTTTCATAGATCAGTGCGGCGGTCTGCCAGTCGCCGGTCCGGGCGATGCAAAACACCCGTGCACCATAGCTGTCGCTGAGGGCGGGGCGTTCGGCAAGGGCCTCGCAGGCGTCGGTTTCGGTGCCTGCCAGCAACGCAAGGTTCAACCAGGTATCGAACAAGGCGGGCGTGGCGGGGCCGGCGCGCTCGATCAGTGCAAGCGCCGGGTCGGTCGCGCCATAGGTCGCGAGGGCTGCGACGCGGGCCTTGAGAAACCGACCATCCGTTCCGGCATCCGCCGGGGATTCGGCCTCGGCAAGAAGAAGCGTGTAATATAGCGCCTGGATGGCGGGCAGGGGTTCCGGCGAGAGGCGTTCCAGCAAGGCCACGATGGCGGTTTCGCTGCTGGCTTGCCAGAGGCCGACCGGCAGGCCGGTGACCGTGCTGGGCAGCAATCCCACCGAATCCGATCGGGCCTCATCAAGCGCCATGACCGCCACATCGGGGGTTTCCACCCCGGAGGCCTGTGGCGGAAGGCCAAGGGGTTCGACGCGCGGGGCTGCAACGCTGACGGATGCCGGACCGTCCAGCCATTCGATCGCCGACAGCGGTTGCTGCGCGGCGGCGGCCGGGGCGATCAGAAGGGCGACAATCAGCGCGTCAGTCTGTCTCAAGTATGATGTCCTGGCGAATTTCCTTGGTCGGCGGGGAGAAATCCGCACCGAAAAACGGCCCGATATACGCATAGCCCACAAGCGCGATGAACGCCATAATGGCGAGGTAGAACAGCCATTTGATCAATTTCAGCATGTGCGGCCTGCCTGTCTGTGTTGGAATTTTTGAATGTTTATAACTGGCCTTTTGGGCAAGATCACGTCATTCAGTGCCAAAGCGCGAAATATTGCCAAGGGAGCGTTGAACGTGACTGCGCCGGAGCGGTGGAAGCTCAAGAAAACGGTTGTGCTGGTCGGCATGATGGGAGCCGGGAAAACCGCTGTGGGCAAGGCCTTGGCGGTTCAGCTTGGCGTGCCTTTCCTGGATTCCGATGCCGAGATCGAGCAGGCCGCGAACATGAGCATCGCCGAAATTTTTGCGCGCGATGGCGAGGCGTTTTTCCGGGATCGGGAGACACGGGTGATCGACAGGCTTCTGGAAGGGGAAAAGGGCGTGTTGTCCACAGGTGGCGGCGCTTTCTTGTCCGAGCGGAACCGGACCCTGATTTCCGACAAGGGTGTTTCTGTCTGGTTGAAGGCCGATTTGCCCCTTCTCTGGAGTCGGGTAAAACATAAGGATACCAGACCCTTGTTGCGCACAGCTGATCCATATTCGACATTGCGGGACCTGTATGAGGCGCGGTTGCCCTTTTACCAGCAAGCGGATCTGACGGTGACCGCGCAAGTGGAGTATTCCATTGATATGATGGCGGAAAAGGTGCTTGAAGCGTTGATGACACGTGAAGATGTGCTGGAGGGTGTGGAATGACGCAAATCGTACATGTGCCGCTGGAGGATCGGGCGTATGATATCCATATCGGCCCCGGTCTGTTGGAGCGGTCGGGCGCGTTGGTTGCCCCCTTGCTGAAACGCCCGCGCGTGGCCATCGTTGCCGATGCGCATGTGGCGGACCTGCATTTAACAACGCTTTGCAAGGGTTTGGAAGAAAAAGGAATTTCTTCTGTCAGCATGACCCTGCCGCAGGGTGAGGCGACAAAATCCTGGCCGCATTTCGAGCGCGTGGTGGAATGGCTGCTGGCCGAGAAGATCGAGCGTCAGGACATCGTGATCGCCTTTGGCGGCGGGGTCGTTGGGGATCTTGTGGGGTTTGCCGCGGCGGTGTTGCGGCGGGGTGTGCGGTTCGTTCAGGTGCCGACCAGCCTGCTGGCGCAGGTGGACAGTTCTGTGGGCGGCAAGACCGGGATCAACGCGCCGCAGGGCAAGAATCTGATCGGTGCGTTCCATCAACCGAGCCTTGTTCTGGCAGATACGGGCATCCTGACCACCCTGACAAAGCGCGATTATCTGGCTGGGTACGGGGAAGTCGTGAAATACGGACTTCTTGGGGATTATGATTTCTTTCAATGGCTTGAAGACAATTCTTCACGTGCTGCCGAAGGTGATCTGGAGGCCCGCATCCACCTTGTGAAACGCTCGGTCGAGATGAAGGCCGCGATCGTCATGCGCGATGAAACCGAACAGGGTGACCGGGCATTGCTGAACCTCGGTCACACGTTTTGTCACGCACTCGAGGCGGCCACCGGCTATTCCGATCGTCTGTTGCATGGCGAGGGCGTGGCCATCGGCTGTGCCCTTGCGTTTGAACTGTCGGCGCGGATGGGGCTG
>JALQUE010000403.1 GCA_023260815.1 Roseovarius sp. | reverse complement strand
CGGCGCAGCGCTGCCTTGCCGATGAAATCGGCCTCCATGTCGAGGTTCACCAAGCGGTCAAAGCCAAGCTCAAAGGGGTTGGTGCTGCTGTCGGCATCGGCGTGATAGGACAGCATGCCGCCTTCGATGCGCCGGATGCTGGAGGTGTGACCCGGTTTCAGCCCAAAAGGCATGCCGGCGGCCATGATGCGTTCCCACAGGGCGTCGCCCTTGGTGCTGTCGCGCAGGTAGATTTCATAGCCCAGTTCGCTGGACCAGCCGGTGCGCGACACGATGAGGGGGATGCCGTCGAGGTCCATTTCGCGGAGCCAGTAATAGCGCAGGTCCATGATTTCGTCGCCAAAGAGGGCGCGCATGATCTCGCCGGATTTGGGGCCTTGCAGCTGGAGCGGCGACACGTCGGGTTCGCAGATCGAGACATCAAGGCCGGCATGCACCGCGACGCCCTGCGCCCAGAGGAGAATGTCGCTATCGGCGAGCGAGAGCCAGAAGTGGTTTTCATCCAGCCGCAGAAGGATCGGATCGTTGAGGATGCCGCCTTCGGCATTGGTGATGAGCACGTATTTGCACTGACCGACGGCCATGTTGGACAGGTCGCGGGGGGTCAGCATCTGAACGAATTTCGCGGCGTCGGGGCCAGTGATCTCGACCTGACGTTCGACGGCGACATCGCACAGGATCGCGCAGTTCACGAGGTTCCAGAAGTTCTGTTCCGGATCGCCGAAATCGCGCGGGATATACATGTGATTGTAGACCGAGAAGCCCTGCGCGCCCCAACGGACGGTTGCATCGAAATAGGGGGATTTGCGGATCTGGGTCCCAAAGCCGAAGTCATGTGGTTGCATCATGTCGTTCACCCTGTTGAGCGCCGGGACACGGCCCGGAGCGGCGTTGCTGATGAGCAGGGCGTACCCTGTTTCGGGGTGAGTCCGTGGCCTGAAAACGCGGGTTTTGCAGACCGATCAGGCCGGGATTCGCCGCGTTGGCGACCAAATGGACCTGAGACCTTATCGGCTGGTATGTGCGACCAGTTTGGCGAGGTTGGGTTGATCGGCCTTGATGAGACGGGTGGCGAAATAGGTCATGTATCTGTCGATGCCCAGATCGGCGGACAGAAGATCCTCCATCACATCCTGAAAGGTGCTGAGAGTGGGCGTCACCACTGTCATGATGTAGTCGATGCCGCCGCCTGTCGCGACGCAATTGATGATCGCGTCCATGCCCGCGATATGATTTTCGAACCGGTCGAAATCGGTCTTGCGGTGATGTGTGAGCGACACCGTCACCACGACCCGCGTCGTATCCACCACCCGATCCAGCGCGATATCGGCGTGATAGCCGCTGATATAGCCGGCGGCGCGCAACCGGGTGAGCCGCGCCCAGCACGGGGTCGGAGACAGGTTCACGAGTTCAGCCAGCTTGGTCTTGCTGAGCTGGCCGTATTTCTGAACAGCGGTCAGAATGCGGATATCCGCCGCATCCAATCCATTTCGTTCTCGCATCGCACCCTGCTTCCTGCATGCCGAAGACCCGAAAGCAGCGCCCGAACATCGCGGCGCCTTGCGTTCGGGGCGATTATGCCGTCGCGCGCGAAAAGATTCAGGGAATTTTGCGACAGCTTAGGGGGTTGCAGCGTCACATTGGGCGGATCGCATCACGGCGTCAGAGCACATAGCGCGACAGATCGGTGGATTTCATCAGCTCGCCCAGATTGGCATCGACAAAGGCCGCATCGACCGTGACGGTATCGCCGGCCCGATCCGGGGCGGTGAAGCTCAACTCTTCAAAGACGCGCTCCATCACCGTGTAAAGCCGCCGCGCGCCGATATTTTCGACCGACTGATTCACGTCGGCGGCGATCTTGGCCAGCGCCGCGATGCCATCTTGGGTGAACGAGACACTGACATCGTCGGTGCCCATCAGCGCGGTATATTGCCGGGTCAGGGCATTGTCGGTTTCGGTCAGGATGCGGACGAAATCCTCTTCGGTGAGGGCGCGCAACTCGACCCGGATGGGAAGGCGGCCCTGAAGCTCGGGGAGGAGATCCGAGGGTTTGGCGATATGGAAGGCGCCCGAGGCGATGAACAGGATATGGTCGGTCTTGACCGGGCCGTATTTGGTGGACACGGTCGTGCCTTCGATCAGCGGCAGCAGATCGCGTTGCA
>JALQUE010000364.1 GCA_023260815.1 Roseovarius sp. | reverse complement strand
TGGTAGACTGGTCCGTCACATCAACGAAAACTATGTCGAACTTATTTGGCAGCGCCCGTGGCACAGGCCACATATGATCAAAGCTGCAGCCGATCCTGTTAACTTGTTGAAGGAGTTCGTCAGCACTACGATCGCGCGGA
The DNA here is from genome assembly GCA_023260815.1 of Roseovarius sp. GTDB lineage: Bacteria > Pseudomonadota > Alphaproteobacteria > Rhodobacterales > Rhodobacteraceae > Roseovarius. Next base: position 8,765 of record JALQUE010000364.1, on the reverse strand, counting down.
TGAACCAACAAAACAGTTTGATCGCGCAGATCCCGGATCAGGTCATGCATGATGCCCGCCGCTCGCGGTAACCTTCAAAGTTCTGAAACTCCAGTCGTGAATCGCAGGGTATACGAGGTAGGGGTCGGGCTTTATCGCGCGCCGCACCTTTAAATCAACCTCAAATTCCCCCTGTTCGTTTACCTTCGCGATGCGCGATTGCAGATAGGTATGGTGATTATCGGCATCGATCTTGATCTGACCTTGCGGCGCATCGAACACCTCCCCCAAAAGCGCCTCGCGCAGAGAGTCGGTATCCATTTCGCCAGTCTCCTCTAATGCCGCTGCAAAAAGGTGGACCTGACTATAGGCCGCCTCACACCCGCTCGTGACATCGATAGTAGATCCGAACTTAGCCTCATAGGCCTTAAGAAAGCGCCGGTTCGCAACGGATTGTATCGAACGGAAATAAGGCGCCGCCGTGATGTGACCAACTGCAGCCTCACGCCCAATCGCACTGATCTCGCCTTCATTGGTGGTCAGGCTCGCAATCGGGCATACGCGACCGTCACCCCCAGCTGCATGATAGGCGCGATAGAATTCGATACACGACTGCCCAACCACCGTCGAAAATATTGCATCGGGCTTAGCGCTCATAATCTCAGCAATTACATCACGGAAACCTTCGGCGCTGGTTTCAAGATCGAAATACCGTTCTCCCACCACCTCGCCACCGCCTTGTCGGAGAACATTGCGCATAACGCGGTTGGATTCATATGGGTAGATATAATTGGATCCAACGAAAAAAATCCGTTGTCCGTTGGCACTCATGAGATAATTGGCGAGAGGAACACTATTCTGATTAGGGCACGCACCTCCATAAATGACGTTAGGAGAATACTCGAAGCCCTCGTAGATAGTAGGGTAGAAAAATAAAGCGTTCCGCCGTTCGACAATCGGCAGTACCTCTTTGCGCGAAGAGGACATATAGCAGCCAAAAATTACACTTACTTTATTCTCGACGATAAGTTGTTCAGCTAGCTCACCGTAACGAGAGACCACTGAACCTGGATCGTAAGAGATTGCCTCAAGCGGTTGCCCACGCACACCACCCTTAGAATTTATCTGGTCAATTGCTAAAAGCGCGCCGTGCAACTGCGATTGTTCTATTATCGAAGTCACCCCCGACGTAGAAAAGAGCAGTCCAATTTTCCAACTAGTTTTGTTTGTCACGAATTAACGCCTTTATCAGATGTATTCAAAGTAGACTTGCTCACTTTTACGGTCCGCGAAAATTTTGTTGACAGTGTTGTCTACACGGCGGGGAGCCGGACTAGAACCGTCTAACAAAAAGCTGGCGAGGGGAAATTCCAAGTATCGCCGGATGGCACGTCTCAAACCCCGAGCACCAAATTGCCTATCATAACCCTGAGCGGAAAGATAATCCTTCAAGGAAGAGCTGATTTCGAGAGCTAGATCATGCTTGAGGAGCCTTCTGTTTAGTCGCGAAATCTCTACCTCCACAAGTGCCGGGATCCGGTCGCGCGAAATCCAGTTGAACGTGTCGACATGATCGATCCGGTTGACCAGTTCCGGCGGAAACCTATCCAGCAGGCATTTCATCACGATGTCATGCGCGCGCTCGCGCCGACTTTGGGTCGGTGACATCAGCCGGCGCAGCAGGCTACCACGATTGTCGTCCATCTCCATCAATTCGCGTGCGCCGAGGTTGGACGACATGAATACCAGCGCGTTGCGGAAAGAATAGGTGCGCTCGCCCGAGGCCACGGTCAACAGGCCGTTGTCAAAGACATTCATCAGGGCGAGAACCACCTCGTTGCTGGCCTTCTCGAGCTCGTCGAACAGAACCAGACCCGGCAGGTTGCGCGTACCTTCGATCTTTTCCTGGTCGAGGATCGTCGTCCCTTCCTTGGATCCGACATAGCCCGGCGGCGCGCCGGTCAGCGCAGCGGCATAATGCTCTTGTGACAGGGTGTTCATGTCGATCCGACAAAATGCGTCAGCATCCCCATAGAGCGCGCGCGCAAGTGTGCGCACCGTTTCGGTCTTGCCCACGCCGGTCGGGCCGCAGAACAGGATCGTTGCCAAAGGCTTGCGCGGATCGCCGATATCGGCGCGCACCACCTTGAGAATTTCCAAAAGCTGTTCAAGACTTTCGTCCTGTCCGATGATGGCGGCGCGCAATTCCGACTCGATGAGCCCCAGATCAAAGGTGAACCGGGTCCTGAGACCGGTCGCGGCAGGTGCCATAGAGGACGGCGGGGTCATGCGTGCATTCTCGTCGGACAGGGCCGAGGCCAGCCGTTGCTGGCGTTCGGTGTCATGCAGGCGGTCAGTCAGAAACGGCATGGCAATTCCTTCTGTGACAGAAGATAAGGGTCGGCGCGGCCTCGTACCGCGCCGACCCAACGGCAGTGATCAGACGCGTCAGTCGGCCTCTTTTTCCTTGGCGCCGGTCGGCAGGCCGCCAACCGGGCAGCACGCCACACCAATCGTGGTGCGGGTGAAGGATTCAACCTGTTCGCGGGTCTTTTCCGCATCATTGACCCAGTTGCGGTAGAACTCGAACGGGCATTCCGCCACGCCCTTGTCGCCATCGCCCGAGGCATGGATGCCGGTATAGCCGCGGTGCAGAAGCTTGAAGAGGTGGTTCTGCGACTGGTCATTGGCGCGCGCGTCGCGGATCTCGGGGATCGAAAGCTGGGCATACTGGATGCCCATTTCTTCCTCGCCGCATTCGCCAAGCGTGCGACCATCGAAGCCGATCAGCGCGGAATGCCCAAAATAGGAATAGACCCCGTCGAAACCGGCGGCGTTTGCCACGGCGACATAGCAGTTGTTGGCCCATGCCATCGCCTTGGCCATCACAACCTGCTGATCCTTGGCAGGATACATGTAGCCCTGGCAGCGCACGATCAGCTCGGCACCTTTCATGGCACAATCGCGCCAGATCTCGGGGTAGTTGCCGTCGTCGCAGATGATCAGGCTGACCTTAAGCCCCTTGGGCCCCTCGCAGACATATGTTTGATCACCGGGATACCAGCCCTCGATCGGGTTCCAGGGAAGCACCTTGCGGTACTTCTGCACGATCTCACCCTTGTTGTTCATCAGGATGAGCGTGTTGTAGGGCGTTTTCTTTGGGTGTTCCTCGTGGCGTTCGCCAGTGATCGAGAACACGCCCCAAGTATTGGCCTTGCGACACGCGGCTGCGAAAATCTCGGTTTCCTCACCGGGGATGGTGGCCGCGGTCTCCATCATCTCGTCATTGTCGTACATGATGCCTTGGGTGCTGTATTCGGGGAATACAACCAGATCCATGCCGGGAAGGCCGCGCTTCATCCCGATGATCATGTCGGCGATCTTGTTCGCGTTCTCCAGCACCTCTGCCTTGGTGTGGAGCCGTGGCATCTTGTAGTTGACGACCGCCACGCCGACGGTGTTGTCACTACTGGAAATGTCACCATGTCTCATGTCTTGTCCTTTCCGTATTGCGCTTGGTTACTGATGGCCTGCCCTTCAGAAGGTCAGGTGCTTCTCCACGACAGAGTCGGTGAGATCCTTGCTGTGCCCGTCCAGAACAACGCGGCCCTTGTCGAGAACCAGAAACCGGTCCGAGGCGCGCCGGGCGAATGGCACGTTCTGTTCCACGAGGATGATGCCCAGTCCCCGCTCCTTGTTCAGTCGGATGGTCGCGTCCTCGATCTGTTTGACGATGTTCGGCTGAATGCCCTCGGTCGGCTCGTCCAGGATCAGGATCTTGGGATCCATCGCCAGTGCGCGGGCAATGGCCAGTTGCTGCTGCTGTCCTCCTGACAGGTCACCCCCCTTGCGCCCCAGAAATTCCTGCAGGATCGGGAACATCTCGAAGAGGTAATCTGGAATGTCGCGTTTGCCGTCCGGGCGCGCGAATGTGCCCATCAGGATGTTCTCCCGCACGGTGAAATTCGGGATGATCTCGCGGCCCTGTGGGATATAAGCGATCCCCAGCTGGGCGCGCTGTGACGTGGACAACCCAAGCAGGGGCTGGTCGCCAAAGGTCAGTCCGCCCTCGCAGCGGTCGGTCAGGCCCATGATGGATTTCAACAGCGTGGTCTTGCCAACGCCGTTGCGGCCCAGAATGGCCAGGAATTCACCGGGTTGCAGATCGAAAGACACGCCCTGAATCACCGGGCTTTTACCGTAGAACGAGAACAGGTCCCTTGCGCGCATGGTTTCCATGATCAATGCCCCAGATAAGCTGTCTTGACGTCGTCGTTGGATTCGATCTCGGCGATCGTGCCTTCGGCCAGCATCGCACCGCGATTCATCACCACGATCCGGTCGGCGACCGTGCGGACAAAGGACATGTCATGCTCGACCACGATCAGGGTGTGGCTGTCGCTGAGCGCCCGGAAGATGTCGGCGGTGCGCGCAGTTTCCTGGATGGTCATGCCCGCGGTGGGTTCGTCCATCAGGATCAAGCGGCTGTCCTGCGCGATCAGCATTGCGATCTCAAGCCATTGGGTTTCGCCATGCGACAGGTTGCCTGCCAGATCATCGGCTTTGCTCTCAAGGCCAACACGTTCCAGGATCGGGGCGACCGCGCGGCCATCCGACAAGGCAAAACGCGTCAGCGCATGAAGGATGCCTGGGCGACGCGAGCGCGCGACTGACAGGTTTTCCGATACCGTCAATTCCTTGTACACCGACGGCACCTGGAACTTGCGTCCGATGCCCAGACGGGCGCGGCGGAATTCCTGCATCTGCGAGATTTCCATGCCCTCGAACCGGATCGAGCCGCCAGTCGGCTGGGTCTTGCCGCAGATCAGGTCGAGCGTGGTCGACTTGCCGGCGCCATTGGGTCCGAGAAGGCAGAGGATCTCGCCTTTCTCAACTTCGAAATCAAGGCCATCGACGGCACGCAGCCCTCCGAATTCCACATGCAGGTCGGTTATCTGTAGCTGGGCCATGCTCAACGCTCCTGTGCTGATTTGGCGGGCAGTGCAGCGGCGCCGGTATCCACCGGCCGCATGCCGGGTTTGCCGGCCTTGCCGGTGATGATCTGCCAGCCGCTACCGATCAGGCCATGCAAACCGCGTGGCATGAACATCACGACAAGAACGAAGATCACACCAAGGATCAGGTTCCAGCCCTCGACAAAGACATCAGACAGGCGTCCTTCGAGCATGTTGACAAGGATCGCGCCGATTGCCGCGGCCAACACCGACTCCCGTCCGCCCACGGCGCACCAGATCACGATGGCAAGGCTGAAAGACACGCTCATGTAGGTGGGCGACGCGAATTCAAGCACCAGCGTGTAGAGCATTCCCGCCCATCCCGCGAGTGCAGCGGAGATGCAGAAGATCACGGTCTGGTAGTTGGCCACGTTGTAGCCGAAGAACCGCGTGCGGTCGGCATCCTCGCGGATGGCCTTGAGGATCAGACCGAACTTGCTGTGGGTGATGAAAATCCCAAGCGTGATCGCTACCATCAAACAGCCCGCGACAAGGTAATAGAAACCGACCCCGTAGGTGTCCACGGTCCATCCCGGAAGGCTGAGCGGCGCAAGACCGGTCAGGCCGTTCTGCCCACCGGTGATGCCCTGCTGTTCGATCACGACAAGCTGGAACGCCACCAGGAAGGCGAGAGTTATGATCGCCACGAACACCCCGGCGATCCGTGCGCGGAACATGAAGATGGCGATCAGCCCGCCAACGAAAGCCGGTATCATTAACCCCGCCAGCAGGGTGAACGCCAGCGACTGGAACGGTACCCAAAGCAGCGGCAGTTCAGGCACATTATTCCAGCCCATGAAATCCGGCAGGCCGTCGCCGCTGGCTTTTAGCTTCAGATGCATGGCCATCGCATATGACCCCATGCCGAATGTCGCCGCCTGCCCGAGATTGAGCAGTCCCGCCCCACCCCAGGACAGCGCGAGGGCCAGTGACACGATCGCCAGCGCGAGGTAACGCGCGAAGGTGTTCAGCTCGAACCCGTCAAACCCCATGATTGCGGGTACTCCCAGCACGATCACCAAGGCGAAGATCACAAGCGCCACAAGGTCATAGAACAATCTGCTCGTCATATCGGTCTCCTCAGCGGCGGGTGTTCGAAGGGAAAAGTCCCCGGGGGCGGAAGCGGATCAGCACGATGATGCCCGCGAGAACGGCAATCCGGCCGAGCGTGTCGTTGAACAGCATCGAAAAAAGCGCCGTCGCCTCACCAATCAACACAGCGGCGCTTGCGGCGCCCAGAATGCTGCCCAGTCCGCCGACGATCACCACAAGGAACGCATCGACGACTAATCCGGTGCCCATCGTGGGAATGGTGCTGAACAGCGGCGTGATGAGGGCGCCCGCAATGCCGGCAAGTCCAGCACCATAGGCGAAAGTGACTGAATAGATGTTTTTAGCCTCGATCCCATAACATTCGGAAATCTGTCGGTTCTGGATGACGGCGCGCAGTTTCATGCCGAATTCGGTGCGCGTCATCAGCGCCCAGGTGCCTGCCAGAACCGCTAGCGAAAAGAAGATCACGAACAGTCTGTAGTTCGACATGATCAGTCCACCGATCTGGGTATTGCCACTCAGGAATTCCGGACCTTTGACAAAGCGCGATTCCGCGCCCACCAGCAGCCGCACGGTCTGTTGAAGGATGATGCCAATGCCCCACGTTGCGAGAATGGTGTCGAGCGGTCGGTGATACAGGCGTTGAACGATGATCTTTTCGATCAGCCAGCCAACAAGAGCGACGGCCACGAAGACAAACGGCAGCGCCATGATGATGCTCATGCCCGTGTAGGTCTGGATAGCCCAGGCGGCATAGGCCCCCAGCATGACGAACTCGCCATGCGCCAGGTTGATGACCCCCATGGCCCCGTAGATGATGGCCAGGCCAAGGGCGATCATGAGCAGGATCGAGGCCATGCTCAGGCCGGCAAAAATCTGGTTCAGAATCGCGTCCATCGGAACACCCTTCCCGTGGGCCCGGCTCCACCGGAGCCGGGCGTTAGGTTTCTTGCGTCTTGTCGGAAGTCTTGCGGGGGCGTTCAGCCCTCCACGAGGCCCTGCCCGGTGCAGCGCTGGCCTTCATAGGCGGCGTAAGGCAAAGGTGCGACGCGGTTTGATGACTGCACGACTACCTCGGCCTGACCGTTGGATTGCCACTGGCCGATCTTGGGCCACAAATGCGTGTGCAGGTTCTCGTCGATCAGCACCTCACCCTGAGGCGCATTGAGCGTGATGCCCACCGCGGCATCGCGGATCAGCTCGGGGGTGATGTTCGCCGGGTCAAGCTTTTCCAGTGCCGCCTTGAACTGGTAGACTTGGAAATAGGCAGCCTCGCTGACGAAATGGGTCACCTGGTCGCCGCCAAACCGCGCCTTGTAGGATTCGACGAAGCGTTCATTCTCGGGGGTCTGCGTGCCCATGAAATAGGGCGCCGACGAGAAGTGGCCTGCGGCGGCGTCGCCACCGATGGCTTTGACCTCGACCTCCGAGCGCGTCAGGCTGATGACGGGCATCTTGGCCGGATCAAGCTCTGCGGCATGGTACTGACGGGCAAAGGCCACATCGGAGTCGCCCACCACGGTGGCGAAGATCACGTTCGGCCCTTCCGCGCGGATGCGGTTGATGACCGAGCTGAAATCGGAATGGCCCAGAGGCACATATTCCTCGTGCACTACCTCGCCGCCATACTTGGCCAGCAGGGTCTTGCAGTAGTTGTTCTCTTCCTTGGGATAGACGTAATTGTTGCCGATCATGTAGAAGCGCGGCCCGAAATTCTCGATCGCCCAGGGGATCAGCTCGTCCTGCTGTTGGTTGGGCACAGCGCCGCCATACATGACGTTGCGCGAGCATTCGCGCCCTTCGTAGAGCGTGGGATACCAATAGAGGTTGTTGCGCTGTTCGGTCACCGGCAAGACAGCCTGACGGCTGGCCGAGGTATAGGAGCCGAAGACACTCACGCATTTATCGCGGATCATCAACCGGCGTGCGCGGTCGGCATAGGTGGCGGGGTCGGATGCGGGGTCCTCGATGATCGGGCGCAGCTGCATCCCGTGTACACCACCGGCGGCGTTGATCTCTTCAATCGCCATCAATGCCGCATCGTGCAGGGTGCTTTCCACCACGGCCACCGCGCCGGTCAGCGAGAACAGCAGGCCGACCGGAATGTCGTTGCCCTGCGCCGCCGCGCGGCCTGCCACCGTCAGGAGAGCCGGCGCCGAAAGCGCACTGGCCACCCCGGCAGCACTTACCCCTCCAAGAAAATCTCGACGTTTCATTTTGACTTCTCCTCTGTTGGAACCGAGCAGCCGTTTTTCGACAATAAAAAAGGCCCTTCAACGCGGAGTGAACCGCTGTTGAAGAGCCTTTTTGCTCATTTGATTTTTAGACTCGCAGTTGAGCCTGACGTAACGTTCGGTTGAAGCGTGTTTTTTTGCAAGAAAATTCTTCTATTTAATTACAAGCACTTAATCAAAAATTACATTCCAACTTGTCGAAAACCTTTCAGGTCATAGGACAATTCTCAAGATCAATTATCAGGATGGGCAACCCTGCTGACCTCCTCGCTCTTCACCAGCACGCCCACCACGCCGACGACGGCGAGCAGGACCAACACGACGCAGATCGCCACCACTGGCTTTGTCGCAGCCGCCATCGCGGCGCTGATCGATGCCGCCCCCGGCGTGCGTGATACGCGCAATGAATTGGCGGCTGCCTTGGGCGATGATCCGGGTTTTGCCAACACCGTCACCAATGGTCTGGCGGGAAACGCTTTGGCGC
>JALQUE010000222.1 GCA_023260815.1 Roseovarius sp. | reverse complement strand
CCCCCCCCCCCGGCGCCCACCTGCACACAGGCGCCCCGTCGGCTCAGATCACAGCGCGCCGCGATCCTGCATGAAACGCCGCAGCCGTGCCAGCCCCTCCTCGATATCCGCCGTCGCCCGGGCATAGGAAAACCGCACTGTGCTGCCACCGCGCACGGGATCGAAATCCAGACCCGGCGTCACCGCAACCCCCGCCGTCTCCAATATCTCGGCGGCCAGCGCGCGGCTGTCGCCGGTAAGGTGGCTGACATCGGCATAGACATAAAACGCGCCATCCGGCGGCGCGATCCGGTCGAACCCGGCTTTGGGCAGACCCTCCAGCATCAGCGCGCGGTTGCGCCTGTAGACGGCCATGTTCGCCTCCAGCTCCTCGGTGCAGTCCATCGCCGCCAGCGCCGCGACCTGGCTGGCGTGGGGCGGGCAGATGAACAGGTTCTGCGCCAGCCGCTCGATCACCCGCACATGGTCCTTGGGCACCACCATCCAGCCGACGCGCCAGCCGGTCATGCTGAAATATTTGGAGAACGAGTTGATCACATAGGCCTCGTCGGAAATTTCCAGCGCGCTGACCGCCTTGGCCTCGTATTCGATGCCGTGATAGATCTCGTCGCTGATGAAGCTGGCACCCTGCGCCTGTGCTGCCTCCATCAGGGCCGTCATCGCCGCCCGGTTCAGCATGGTGCCCGTCGGGTTGGCCGGGCTTGCCACCAGCAGCCCCGCCAGATCCTGTCCCTCCAGATCGCCCGGCACCGGCTGCAGGCGGTTGTCCGCCGCCGTCTCGATATCCACCGGCCGCAAGTCCAGCGCGCGCAGGATCTGACGGTAGCTGGGATAGCCCGGCGCGCCGATGCCCACCCGGTCGCCTGCGTCAAAAAGCGCGGTGAACGCCAGGATGAAGGCGCCCGACGATCCCGGTGTGATGACCACGCGCTCGGGGTCGAGGTCCAGATCATACCAGTCGCCATAAAGCTGCGCGATCCGCCGGCGCAACGCCGGCAGGCCAAGCGCCACGGTATAGCCCATCGCCTCCTCGGCCATGGCACGCGCCAGCGCATCGCGCGCGCCCTGCGGGGCGGGGGTGCCGGGCTGGCCCACCTCCATGTGGATGATATGCCGGCCCGCCTCCTCGGCGCGGCGCGCAGCCTCCATCACATCCATCACAATAAAGGGATCGACGCCGGATCGGGTTGAGTTTCGCATGTCTTTCTTCCTAGAGTGGTCCACGAGACGCCCAGCTTTCACTTGGAACAGGCCCCGCCGTCAATGCAGCTTATCCGCCTGATCGCGTTCTGCGCCCTGACCGGCCTCATTGGTCTGACCCTCGCCAATCCGGCGCGGGCGCTGACGCTGTTGCGCGACCCCGATATCGAATACGCCCTCAACCAGCTGGCCGAACCGGTGCTCAAGGCGGCGGGCCTCAGCCCGTCGCGCACGGATATTCTGCTGATCGACGACAGCAGCCTGAATGCCTTTGTGGTCGACCGCGATCACATTTTCATCCATTCCGGCCTCCTGCTCAAGATGCGCACGCCTGCGATGCTGCAATCGGTCATCGCCCACGAGGCCGCGCATATCTCCAACGGTCACCTGATGCGCCGGCCCGTCAACATGCGCAACGCCCGCACCGCCGCAGGGCTTGGCGCGGCGCTGGCGGCAGCAGCGGCCATCGCCGCAGGCGCGGGCGAAGCCGCAGGCGCTGCCGCGATCGGCGCGCAAACCACCGCGCAACGGCTGTTCTTCACCCATACCCGCGCCGAGGAAAACGCCGCCGACCAGTCCGGCCTGCGCTACATGGCAGCCGCAGGCATCGACACGCGCGGCGCGGTCGAGGTGATGGACATCTTCCGCGGTCAGGAGGTGCTCAGCCGGGGCCGTCAGGATCCTTACGCGCGCACCCATCCCATGTCGGCCGACCGCTTTCGCGTGATCCAGCGCCTGGCCGAGGCCTATGCCGACAAGGGCCGCGACAATCCCGCCGCCGACTACTGGTTCGCGCGCGCCAAGGGCAAGCTGTCGGCCTTCCAGCGCGCCCCGAAATGGACCCTCACCCGCGCCGGCGAAACCGGCTATGCGGATATCAAGCTGATGCGGCAGGCCGTGGCCTTCCACCGCCGATCCGAGACCGGCAAAGCCATCGCCGCCATCGACGGCGCCATCGCACAGCGCCCCAATGACCCCTTCTACCACGAGCTCAAGGGCCAGATCCTGATGGAGAGCCGCCGCTTTGCCGCCGCCACCGCCACCTATGCCCGTGCGGTCAACCTGGCGCCCGACAACGCGCTGATCCTCGGCTCTTATGGTCGGGCGCTGCTGGCCGAAGGCAAGGTGGCGCAGGCGCAGGACTATCTTGAGCGTGCGCGATCCCGCGACGGGCGGGATGCGCGCGTGATGCGCGATCTGGCCGTGGCCCATGCCCGGCAGGGCAACAAGGGCATGGCCTCGCTGGTCACGGCCGAACGCTACGCGATGTCGGGCCGACTGCAGGATGCCGGGCTGCACGCCCAACGCGCCAGCGACATGCTGCCGCGCGGATCGACAGGCTGGCGCCGGGCGCAGGATGTGCTATCAGCCGCGCAAGCCGCCGAACAGAAACGGAGATGACCACCATGAAATTCGCCCCCCTCGCTGCGCTGGCCACAGCCGCAGCCCTCGCCCTGCCCGCGCAGGCGCTCGACCTCAACGACATGTCCACCGCCGAGCGCGCCGCCTTTCAGGCCGAGATCCGCGCCTATCTGCTGGACAATCCCGAGGTCATCATGGAGGCCGTTGCCGTTCTCGAACAGCGTCAGGCACAGGAACAGGCGCAGGCCGATGTGGATCTGGTCAAGGCGAACGCCGACGCGCTGTTCAATGACGGCCATTCATGGGTCGGCGGCAATCCCGAGGGCGACATCACATTGGTCGAATTCATGGATTATCGCTGTGGATATTGCCGGCGTGCCTTCCCCGAAGTCGAAAATCTGGTGGAGCTCGATGGGAATATCCGTGTCATCGTCAAGGAATTCCCGATCCTTGGCGAACAGTCCATGCTGGCCGCGCGCTTTGCCATCGCCACGCTGCAGCAGGCGGGCGACGAGGCCTACAAGCAGGTCCATGACGCGCTGATGACCTTCAATGGCGACATCACCGAAACCTCTCTGCGCCGCCTCGCGGACGGCTTCGGCTTCGATGTGGACACGATCATCGGCCACATGGACAGCGATGCCGTGACCGAGGTGATCGCCGCCAACCACGCCCTTGGTCAGCGCATGAACATCACCGGCACGCCGTCCTTCGTGATGCAGGACCAGATGCTGCGCGGCTATGTCCCGCTCGAGGCGATGCAGCAGATCGCGGCCGATATCCGCGGCTGATGCCCCGGCCCTCCGCACACCTTGGCCTGCCGCTCGCGGCGGGCCTCTTTCTCTGGGGCGCCGCAGCGCCCGCCCAGACCGATTTCCGTGACCTGACCCCGACCGAGCGCGCGATCTTCCAGTCCCAGATCCGCGAGGCGCTTCTCGGCCTGCCCCGCCACCTTCTGCCGGATGCACCGCCCCCCCAAATCGACATTCTCGGGGACGCGGTGCAACAGGATCTCACCCGCCTCTCGGACAGTCGCGCGGCCCTCTTCGCGCCCGATCTGCCCGGCTTCGGCCCCGCCGATGCCACGATGACCGTGGCGCTTTTCACGGCACAAGACTGCCCCGATTGCGCCGCCGCCGAAGCCGATCTGCGCCGCCTTGCCGAAACCCGCGATCTGCGCGTCACGCTGCTGGATATCGACACCCACCGCGATCTGGCGCAAGCGCTCCAGATCGACTTGGCCCCGTCCTACGTGCTGCCCGACATGATGCTGCGCGGCCACATTCCCCTGATCGTGATGGAACGCTACCTGCCGCAATGACGCCTCAGGGTCGACTTGGGCGCAGGTATCCACAGGACATGGTTGACCCAAATCGGGAACAGGCGTAGAACAACGCGAAACGCTTGGACCGGAGTAGCGCAGCATGCTGACC
>JALQUE010000209.1 GCA_023260815.1 Roseovarius sp. | reverse complement strand
GGTGGCGATCACCGTCCTGTTCGGTTGGATGGCGCTGGTGGGCGTGGTGCGGGCCGAGTTCCTGAGGGCGCGCAACCTTGAATATGTGCGCGCGGCCAAGGCGCTTGGCGTGAGCAATCTGACGATCATGTTCCGCCACATGCTGCCCAATGCGATGGTGGCGACGCTGACCATGTTGCCGTTCGTGATTACCGGCACGATCTCGCTCTTGGCGGGGCTGGATTTTCTGGGCTTCGGTCTGCCGTCAAGTTCGCCCAGCCTGGGAGAGCTGACGTTGCAGGCCAAGCAGAACCTGCAGGCGCCGTGGCTGGCGTTCACGGCGTTCTTCGCCTTTGCAATCATGCTGTCGTTGCTGGTCTTCATCTTCGAAGGGGTGCGCGACGCGTTCGATCCGAGGAAGACCTTCGAATGAGTGTGTTGACGGTGACGGATCTGAAGGTCGGGTTTCGGCAGGATGGGCGGATCGTGCAGGCGGTGCATGGAGTGTCGTTCACGGTGGACCGGGGCGAGACGGTGGCGCTGGTGGGCGAATCGGGGTCGGGCAAATCTGTCACGGCGTTGAGCACGGTGTCGTTGCTGGGCGCGTCGGCGCAGGTCGAGGGCAGCGTCACCTATGACGGGCAGGAGATGATCGGCGCCCCAGATAAACGCCTGCGCAAGGTGCGGGGCAATGACATCAGCTTCATCTTTCAGGAGCCTATGACCAGCCTCAACCCGCTGCACACGCTGGAAAAGCAGATCACCGAAAGTCTGGAGCTGCATCAGGGTCTGACCGGGGCCGAAGCGCGCGCGCGTATCGTGGAGTTGCTGGAGCGCGTGGGGATAAGGGACGCGGAAAGCCGGCTGACGGCCTATCCGCATCAATTGTCGGGCGGGCAGCGTCAGCGGGTGATGATCGCCATGGCGCTGGCCAACAAGCCCGACATCCTGATCGCCGACGAGCCGACCACGGCGCTGGATGTCACCATCCAGGCGCAGATCCTTGAGTTGCTGGCCGAGCTGAAGCGCGAAGAGGGCATGGGGCTGTTGTTCATTACCCATGATCTGAACGTGGTGTCGCGGATTGCCGACAAGGTCTGTGTCATGAAGGATGGTCGCATCGTGGAAAGCGGGCCGGTGCGCGAGATTTTCGACAACCCGCAGCATCCCTATACCCAGAAGCTGCTGGCCGCGCGCCCTTCGGGACGGCCAGAGCCGGTGCCCCAAGAGGCCCGAGAGGTGGTGCACACCGAGGCGTTGCGCGTGTGGTTCCCGATCCAGAAGGGCTTTTTGCGGCGCACGGTGGGCCACGTGAAGGCGGTCAATGCGGCCACGATCAGTGTGCGCGCCGGAGAGACGCTTGGTGTGGTGGGCGAAAGCGGGTCGGGCAAGACGACGCTGGCGCTGGCGATCATGCGGCTGATCCAGTCGGAGGGCGGCATCACCTTTGACGGTGAGAATGTGCATGGCTGGTCGACACGGGCGCTGCGCCGCAGGCGGCGGGACATGCAGATCGTGTTTCAGGATCCTTTCGGAAGTCTGAGCCCGCGCATGACCTGCGAGCAGATTATCGCCGAGGGGTTGGGGGTTCACGGCAATCCCGGTGGCCGCCCGGTGCGCGAACTGGTGGCCGAGGTGATGCAGGAGGTGGATCTTGATCCGGTCACGATGGATCGCTACCCGCATGAGTTTTCCGGGGGGCAGCGGCAGCGCATCGCGATCGCCCGCGCCATGATCCTGAGGCCCAAGATGGTCGTGCTGGACGAGCCGACATCGGCGCTCGACATGACGGTGCAGGTGCAGATCGTCGATCTGCTGCGCCGTTTGCAGGTGAAATACGGTCTGGCCTATCTGTTCATCAGCCATGATCTGACCGTGGTGCGCGCGATGAGCCATCGGGTGGCGGTGATGAAACAGGGCGATATCGTGGAATACGGCACCGCCGAGGACCTGTTTGAACGGCCACAGACCGCATACGCCAAGACCTTGCTGCAGGCGGCGATGGACGTGTCGGCCTGAGATCGTGTCGGGGCTTGTCCTTGGGGTGGTGAAAACCCGGGTGTCGCGCAGTCTAGCCGGCTGGCGCCGTGCCGATATCGATGACGAGCGCCGCGTGATCGCTGGCATGGGGGCGGTGGCGGCCCACGTCCGGGAAATGCGGGCCAAGGTTGCGAGAGGCTTCGAGCGCCATGCCATGGCGCAGGATGTGTGGTGTGGCATCGGGACAGGCGCGGGCCAGTGCCGGGCTGGCGAGGATCTGATCGGGGCGACCGTATCGGTCTGACCAGGCGTCGTGATAGGACCAGCGTGCGTTCTGGGGCACCCTGTCCATCAGATTGACCGAAAAAGGCGGCAGGACAGGGGCCGTCGCCGGGGGGGCCTGTGCATCCCAAGGGTCATTGAGATCGCCAAGGATCAGCCACATGGCGCGGGCCGGGTCGTCGAACCGGGCGTCGATCAGGGCGCGCAGGGCGGCCGCTTCGAGCGCGCGGACCGGTCTGGCGGCATCTGGATCTGGGTAGGGCGCCTTGAAATGCACCAGGAAAAGCGTGAGCGAGGCCAACTCGACCCGGAGGCAATCGCGCCGGAAAATCGGCGTTTCGGCGCGTAATCCCGGTGGCACGGTCAACCCAAGATCGGCAGGGCACAGGCTGGCATGGCTGACCACGTCGCGCGGGGCGATGCGCGACAGAAGGGCGATATCCAAGCCGCGCCCGTCATTGCCGGGCAGGCAGATGCGATGAGGATAGGGCGGCACCTTGGCGGGGATCAGGTACTGGTCGTGGAAGTGATCCAGAGTGGCGCTGTCGAATACCTCTTGGAGGGCCAGCACATCGGCATCCAGCTTGCGGATCACCTGGGCTGTCAGCCGCCTGTCGCGATGATCGAGCGCGGGATCGGCGCGTTCGGGCGTGTCATCGTCATGCGCCCCGCTCAACCGGTCGCCGCGCAAGCGCAGCGACTGGACGTTGAACGTGGCGATGCGCATCGGCCTCAGATGGCCGAACTGTGGCCGGCCTTGCTCAGTTCATAGGCGTCGAAGCTGCGGGCGATCATGCGCGTCAGTGCCCTTGCTTTGGGCGGGACATTCAGGCCGCTGTCATCGACTTTCACAAGGCCGTTGAACGGTGCGGCGCCTGCATCAAGCATCTTGCGGATGCGCTGCGGGCTGACGCCGAACGTGTCCGACATCTCGGCGGCGTCGATGCGGAATTCGCACATCAGTTGTTCGATCATCCGGCTGCGCAGGCGGTCTTCGTCGCTGAACGCATGGCCGCGGGAGGTAGGGAACCGGCCCTCGCGGATCGCCCCGGTATGTGCGCCGGTGGCGGGCGCATTCTGGGCAAAGCCTTGCGGGAATTTCGAGATCGAGGACGCGCCGACACCGATCAGCACATCGGCGGTATCGTCGGTATAGCCCTGAAAGTTGCGCCGCAGCCGTCCGGCCTTGAGGGCGGTGGTCAGGCCGTCGTCTTGCGTGGCGAAATGATCGATCCCGATCTCGGCGTAATTGTCCCACAGAAACAGGCGGCGGGCGGTTTCGTAAAGTTCCAGCCGTTCTTCGGGGGTGGGAAGCGCGTCCGACGGCAACATCTGCTGGCGCTTGGCCATCCACGGCACATGGGCATACCCGTAAAGTGCGACGCGGTCGGGATTGAGCGACAAAAGCTTCTGCACGCTTTCGGTGATCCGCGCCTTGCTTTGATGGGGCAGGCCGTAAAGGATATCGGCATTCAGGCTGGCGACGCCGCGGGCGCGGATCTCGTCGGCGGCCCATTTGGTGATGTCATAGCCCTGAAGCCTGCCGATCGAGCGCTGGATGTCTTCGTTGAAATCCTGCACGCCGATCGAGGCGCGGTTCATTCCCGCGGCCGCCAGTGCATCGAGGCGGGGGCCGTCGATCTCGTTGGGGTCGATTTCGACCGAGAATTCGGTGTCATCGGTGAAGGGAGCGATCTTCTTGATGGCCTCGGCCAGTTCCTGCATCATCGCCGGCTGAAGCAGGGTCGGTGTGCCGCCGCCCCAGTGCAGGCGAGACAATTGCACGCCGCGGGGCAGGTATGTGCCCAACATCTGCAATTCGGTCTTCAGGGTTTCGAGATAGGCGATGACCGGCTTGTCGGTTTGTGTGCCCTGGGTTCGGCAGGCGCAGAACCAGCACAGGCGCCGACAGAACGGAACATGCACGTAAAGCGATATCTTCGAGCCTTGCGGAATCGCTTGGATCCAGCGGATGAAATCCCCGGCGCCGATGTCGCGCCCGAAATGAGGTGCCGTCGGATAGCTGGTGTAACGCGGTACCTTTGCGTCAAACAGCCCCAATGTGGCGAGTTGTGCTTTCGTAACCATGCGCCAAGCGTTATGGTAGGTCGATAGGAACCGCCTTGATTCAGATCAACACTTTGAAGAGAACCGCCATGCTCAACGAAGACACCAAGGCCATCCCGCGGGAATGCGGTGATTGCCCGATCCGGCACCGTGCCGTCTGCGCTCGGTGCGAAGCCGACGAGCTGGAGCGGCTGGACCAGATCAAATATTACCGAAATTTCGAAGCCGGCCAGACCGTTATCTGGGCCGGTGACAAGATGGACTTCGTCGGATCGGTCGTTTCGGGCATTGCCACGCTGACCCAGGCGATGGAGGATGGTCGCACCCAGATGGTCGGGCTTTTGCTGCCGAGTGACTTCGTGGGTCGTCCGGGGCGCATCACGGCGGCCTATGACGTGGTCGCCACAACCGATCTGGTGATGTGCTGCTTCCGCAAGCAGCCCTTCGAGGACATGCTGAACCGGACACCGCATATCGCGCAACGCCTGCTTGAGATGACGCTGGACGAGCTGGATGCCGCCCGCGAATGGATGCTGGTGTTAGGGCGCAAGACCGCCCGCGAGAAGATTGCGAGCCTTCTGTCGATCATCGCGCGCCGCGATGCCGCGATCAATATGGCGGTTCGGACAGGGCCGATGGTGTTCGACCTGCCGCTGACCCGTGAAGCGATGGCCGATTACCTGGGCCTGACGCTTGAGACGGTCAGCCGGCAGATTTCGGCGCTCAAGCGTGATGGGGTCATCGT
>JALQUE010000142.1 GCA_023260815.1 Roseovarius sp. | reverse complement strand
ACGGGCCGGGCGACACGCAGGTGTGGATCCCGCAATGGGGCATCGTGATCGCGGGCGACATCGCCTTTCACGAGCGGATGCCGCCGATCTTTCCGGGCACCGATACCGATGGCTGGATCGCCACCTTCGACGGGCCGTTCGCAGATCTGGGGGCGACCTATGTGATCCCCGGTCACGGGCATCCGACGAACATGGCGCAGGTGACGCGCTATACGTCGGATTACCTCAAGGATTTGCGCGCCAAGATCGGCGCACATATCGACAATGGCGGCGATCTGTCAGAAGCCTATTACGTGGATCAGTCCGAATGGGCGCATCTGGACACGTTCGAGGAACTGGCCACCAAGAATGCGGGCCGCGTGTATGAGGAAATGGAATGGGAATGACCGGTTCTGTGCGGCGGCTGGCCTTGGCCGCGGCCCTGCTTGTGATGGTGCCCCCTGCGGCGCAGGCGCAAGAAGACGCGCTGCGCGAGGCAATTCTGGATTACATGGATTTCGCCACTTATCATCAAGGCATCCTGCAGCCCCAGCAGATCGACCGGGCGCTGTTCGAACAGGCCATCTTCGTCGACGCGCGCGATGCGTCAGAATATGCTCAGGGGCATATCCCCGGTGCAGTCAATATCGACTGGAGGGCCGTCCCGCGTGAGGTCGAAAGCCTGCCCGATGGCATGATCGTGGTCTATTGCAACACCGGCACCCTGTCGGCGCAGGCCGCACTTGCTGCCCGGTTGATGGGGCATGACAATGTGGTGATGCTTCAGGGCGGGCTGGACGGGTGGCGGCGCGACGGGGCGTGGCATCCGCAATGATACGCTGGCTGGATATGCCGCCCGTCTGGCTTCTGGGCTGTCTGGTGCTGGCCTGGGGGCAGGCGGCGTATTATCCCGCCGGCCTGAGCTTTGGCGGGGCCTGGTCCGAGTTTGCCGGCGGTCTGCTGGTGGGGGGCGGGGTGGTGCTGATGGCGCTTGCGCTGTCCGAGTTCCGCCGCCACCGCACCACGATCATCCCGCATGAAACGCCCGAGCGCCTGATCCAGACCGGGATTTTCAGCCGCACGCGCAATCCGATCTATCTGGGCGATGCGCTGGTGCTGGCGGGGGTGATCCTGTGGTGGGACGCGGTTCTGGCGCTGCCGCTGGTGCCGGTCTTCGTCTGGGTGATCGAAAAACGCTTCATCGAACCCGAAGAAGACCGTATGCGGCGCAAGTTTCGCATGGATTTCGCGCGCTATTGCGAAAAGACTCGGCGCTGGATTTGACAGGAAGCGACTAAGCTTGCATCGAAAGCGGTAGAAAAATCTGGAATAACCCGGCTCAACACTATTTAAAGCCGGATGAACGGCTGGCGTCCTGTGGGTGCGCAGACCAATAAAATCGAACGATAAACGGGGGAAACGACCTTGAAGATCGGAACACCAAAAGAAGTGATGGAGGGCGAGGCACGGGTCGCCATGACGCCTGATTCGGCGCTCCAGCTTCAAAAACTGGGCTATGACTGCGCGATCGAATCGGGGGCGGGCAAGGCTGCGGGCTTTGCCGATGCCGCCTACAAGGAGGCCGGTGTCGAGGTGGTGAAAACCGCCGCGGCGCTCTACAAGGCGTGCGACATCATCGCCAAGGTGCGCCCACCCACCGAGGCCGAGGCCAAGCGCCTGCGCGCCGAACAATTGCTGATCTCGTTCTTCTGGCCGGCCCAGAACGAAGCGCAGATGAAGCTGTTGGCCGACAAGGGCACCTCGGTCATTGCGATGGACATGGTGCCGCGCATCAGCCGCGCCCAGAAGATGGACGCGCTGAGTTCGATGGCCAATATCGCGGGCTACCGCGCGGTGATCGAGGCGGGCAACAATTTCGGCCGCTTCTTCACAGGTCAGGTGACCGCCGCGGGCAAGGTGCCGCCGGCCAAGGTGCTGGTGGTCGGCGCGGGCGTTGCGGGCCTTGCGGCGATCGGGACATCGACCTCGCTTGGCGCGATCACCTATGCGTTCGACGTGCGGCCCGAAGTGGCCGAGCAGGTGCAGTCGATGGGCGCCGAGTTCGTCTATCTGGATTTCGAGGAGGAAACCCAGGACGGCGCCGTGACGGGGGGCTATGCCGCTCCGTCCTCGCCGGAGTTCCGCGAGGCGCAGCTGGCCAAGTTCCGCGAATTGGCGCCCGAGGTGGATATCGTCATCACCACCGCCCTGATCCCCAACCGCGAAGCACCCGAGCTGTGGACCGAGGACATGGTCAAGGCGATGAAGCGCGGCTCGGTCATCGTCGATCTGGCGGCGGAAAAGGGCGGCAACTGCAAGCTGACGGTGATGGACGAGAAGATCGTCACCGACAACGGCGTGACGATCATCGGCTATACCGATTTCCCCAGCCGTATGGCAACGCAGTCCTCCAGCCTCTATTCCACGAACGTGCGCCACATGATGACCGATCTGACGCCTGAAAAGGACGGTCAGGTCGTGCATAACATGGAGGATGACGTGATCCGCGGCGCCACCGTGGCCCATGCCGGAGAGGTGACCTTCCCGCCGCCACCGCCAAAGGTGCAGGCCATCGCGGCGCAGCCCAAGAAGGAAGCGCCCAAGGAACTGACGCCCGAGGAAAAGCGGGCCAAGGAACTGGCCGCGTTCAAGCAGCAGACCAAGAATCAGGTGACGCTGCTGACCGTGGGCGCGGTGCTGCTGCTGGCGGTGGGCCTTGTCGCCCCGGCCAGCTTCATGCAGCATTTCATCGTTTTCGTCCTCTCCGTCTTTGTCGGCTTCCAGG
>JALQUE010000197.1 GCA_023260815.1 Roseovarius sp. | reverse complement strand
CTTCGGACTTGAATCGCTGGCCCGCCAATATGGTCTGCCCTTCATTCCCATCATAGAGGAACGGTTTGACCTGCTTGTCGACCGTCGTTCATGGTTCGAGCCGCAGGTGCAGCGAATGGTTGCCTTTTGCCGAAGCGACAGCTTCCTGTCGCATGCAGGTCATATGGCGGGATATCGGCTTGATGATTTGGGCGAGGTGCGCTGGAACGCCTGAGTGCAGCGGGGCTGTGTGCCCATATCAGCTTTTGACACGGATCGATGTCAGCTTGTGCAGAAGGTGATCCTGCATCAGTCGGCTGGCCGTTGCAGTGTCACGCGCCGACAGCGCCTTGGCGATGGCTTCGTGTTCTTCGACGGCGGCGCGCCAGCGCTCTGGGGTGAGGTTGGCCTGATAGCGCGCGCGCTGCACCCGGTGGGCCAGAAGTTCGTGCGACTTGACCAGCGTATCGTTCCCCGAAGCAACCAGAATGGCCTTGTGTATAGCCTGATTGATCCGAAAATAGGTGGGCCGATCCGTTTCAGCATAAGAGCGGCGCAACTGTTCGGTCATCTCGGTGATCTGTGCAAGGTCCGCTTCGCTGGCAACCTTTGCCGCGAGGTCACCTGCCAGACCCTCAAGCGCCGCGAGAACCTGAAAGACTTCGGCAACTTCCGCCTCGCTTTGCCGCGTTATGACCGCGCCACGATGCGGGATCAGGTCCAGCAGCCCCTCTGCCGCCAGAACCTTGAGAGCCTCGCGCAGGGGGGTCCGTGAGACGCCAAACTGCGTGGTGAGAGCCTTTTCATTGATCTTTTCACCGGGCTGCATCACCCCTTCAAGGATCATCTGCCGTAACCTGTTGGTGATTTCGACCGCCAGCGCGGTACGCCCGATCGGATCTGGTTTCAACTGGCTCATATGTGGCTCTTGCTGATTGCTACTCACCTATCTACCCATCTTTTAGCGCATTTTGCGACGCTCTGTCGAAAACTTCCGCGATATGTAGGGGATGACGCCCGGAGCCATCGCTGATCTGGTGACGGCACGACGTTCCGTTGGCGACGATCAGGTCTTCCCCCGCAGCTTCGCGCACAGCGGGCAGCAGGGACAGTTCAGCCATACGGATCGACACGTCATAGGTTTCCGCACCATAGCCAAAGGCACCGGCCATGCCGCAGCAGCTGCTTTCTATCGCTTGCGCCTCGAGACCGGGAACAAGCGAAAGGGCTGTGTCCATGTCTGTCATCACGCCCGCCGCCTTCTGGTGACAATGGCCATGCACCCGCGCGGACGCGCCGGGCGATGCCATGGGCAGATCAAAGCGCCCGGCCTTGGCCTCTTGCGCAATGAACTCTTCAAACAGCAGAGCGTTCTCGGACAGGGCCTTGGCCTCTTCACCCGGCAGCAGGGTCAGAAACTCATCTCGCAAGGTCAAAAGGCAGGACGGTTCCAGCCCGACGATCGGTACGCCCGCGCGCACATGCGGCATCAGCGCCTCAAGTGTCCTGCGCGCTTCGTCGCGGGCCTTGTCGATCATGCCAGCGGCAAGATAGGTGCGCCCGCAACACAAGGGACGGCCCGGCGCATGGGCGGCGATCACCTCATATCCGGCGCGCGTCAGGACATTGAGGGCGGCCCGAGGAATGCCCGGTTCCATCCATCGGTTGAAGGTGTCCGTGAACAGCAGGACCTTTCCCTTGGAGCGTTGGCCAGACGCTTGCCCGATCTCGGTGTCGCGGAAGAAATCGCCGCGAAACTCCGGCAGGCTGCGTTGACGGGCCAGCCCCAACAGCTTTTCTCCGAGGGCCGCCAGCATGGGTACCTTGTTGCGCAACCGAATAAATCCGCGCAAAGCCACGGCCAGTCGCGCATACCGCGGCATTTCGGCAATCAGGCGCTCGCGCGTGCCATAGCCCAGTTTCTGCCCGCGTTGATACAACACCTCGGTTTTCATCTTGGCCATGTCTACGCCGGTGGGGCATTCGCGTTTGCAGGCCTTGCAGCCAACACACAGTTTCATCGTCTCGGCCATCTCGTCCGAGAACAGCGCGTCTTTCCCCAGTCGTCCTGACAGCGCCAATCGCAGGGTGTTGGCCCGGCCGCGCGTCACGTCACGTTCGTCGCGGGTGACCCTGTAGCTTGGGCACATCGCACCGCCCTTGAGCTTTCGGCAGGCACCATTGTTGTTGCACATCTCGACGGCGCCCTGAAATCCGCCGCCCTTGCCGGGCCATGCGGACCAGTCATGGCCGGTCTTGACGTCGTCAAAGCTGTAATCGGGCGGGTACCGCATCAGGCTGCGGTCATCCATCTTCGGCGCATGAACGATCTTGCCGGGATTCAGGCGGCTGTCCGGGTCGAAGGCGGCCTTGACCTCTTCGAAGGCCGAAAGGATGCGAGGCCCGAACATCTTGCCGTGAAACTCCGAGCGCACGATCCCGTCGCCGTGTTCACCTGAATGCGAGCCTTTGTATTCGCTGACCATGTCGAACGCCGCCTCGGCGATCTCGCGCATGGCGCGCACGTCCTTTTCCAGTTTGAGGTTCAGCACGGGCCGCACATGCAGGCACCCTTCCGAGGCGTGTGCATACCATGTGCCCTCGGTGCCGTGACTATGGAACACCTCGGTCAGTCGGTCGGTATAATCTGCCAGATGTTCGAGCGGGACGGCGCAATCTTCGACAAAAGACACGGGTTTCCCCTCGTCCTTCATCGACATCATGATATTCAGCCCAGCCTTGCGCAATTCGCCGATATCGGCGGCAAGGCCCATGTCCCAAACCTCGACCACGCCGCCCTCGTGAGTCCCGCCTTTGCCGAAACCATATCCAAGGTCCGACATGGTATCTTTCAGACGGTGGATGTTTTCTTCGTTTTCGGGCTGGCTGTCGGCGAATTCGACGAACAGCATCGCGGCTGGCGCGCCGCGCACGAAGTCTTCAAGCGTTTTTGCGTACATCGGAATCGACCGCGCCAGACCGATCATGGTGCTGTCCACCAGTTCCACCGATGTCGGCCCAAGCGCGACCAGTGGCTTGGCGGCTTCCATCGCGGCGCGGAAGGTCGGGAAGTGACATACGCCGAGAACCCGCGTCTTGGACGGCAGCGGTGACAGCTTGATTTCGATCGCAGTGGACAGGGCCAGCGACCCTTCCGATCCAATCAGCAGATGCGCCAGGTTGATTGGCCGGTCGCCTGGC
This sequence comes from Roseovarius sp., assembly GCA_023260815.1. Taxonomy (GTDB): domain Bacteria; phylum Pseudomonadota; class Alphaproteobacteria; order Rhodobacterales; family Rhodobacteraceae; genus Roseovarius. The sequence continues at coordinate 10,890 of JALQUE010000197.1, read as the reverse complement.
ACCAGGGCGTCGATGTTGTAGCCACCGACGCGGCGTTGCACCTGAGGGAAGCGTTCAGCGATTTCCGCAGCTTCCCTTGCCCCCAGATCCAGCATTTGCCGCAGCAGGGCTTCGGGCACATGGTTGCCACTTCCCGGGCCGAAATCGAAGGGCGTTCCATCGGCAAGCAAGCCCTCGATCCGGTCGACATTGTCGCGTGTCGTCCCATAGCGCAGCGATCGCGAGCCACAGGAATTATTGCCGACCATGCCGCCAATCGTTGCGCGCGAGGCGGTCGAGACATCCACCGGAAACCAGAGGCCATGGGGTTTGAGCTGTCGGTTGAGATCGTCCAGAACGATGCCCGGTTCGACGACGGCACGCCGCCCCTCGACATCCAATTCCAGTATCCGGTTCAGATGTTTCGAGCAGTCGACGACCAAGCCCTCATTGACCGTTTGACCGCATTGCGATGTGCCACCACCACGCATGGTGAGGGGAATGCCCGCCTCTCGCGCGGCATCCAGAGCAACGGCCACGTCATCGGCGGAGGCAGGAATCACGACGCCTGCTGGCATGATCTGATAAATGGACGCATCCGTCGCGTAGCGCCCGCGCGAAAAGGAATCGACCAAAACCTCGCCACGAAACTCGCGCAGCAGACGATCATGGGTTTTTTCTTTCAACATATCATCTGTTCTCGCAAAAATATTTCGTGACGTCTTGACATAATATTGAATTCATAATTCACTTCAACCCAATTCATAAGCCCGGCACGTCGGGCTTTGACGTTATTCGGGAGAACGACCACATGACCGCCGGCCGCCATTTTCTTCAGATACCTGGCCCATCCAATGTCCCTGACCGCATTTTGCGCGCTATGGATTACCCGACGATGGACCACCGTGGTCCTGCGTTTGCTGACGTAGGTCGCAAGTCGCTTGACGGTATGAAATTGATCTTCAAGACAGAATCGCGCGTCATCATCTACCCCTCTTCCGGAACAGGTGCCTGGGAGGCCGCTTTGGTGAACACGCTGTCACCGGGCGATACTGTGTTGATGTATGAAACCGGCCATTTCGCGACACTGTGGAAAAAACTGGCCGAGAAGCTGGGCCTCAACCCGGTGTTCATCGAGGGCGACTGGCGTGGTGGGGCCGATGCCGATGCGATCGAATCCCGTCTTCGGGAAGACAAGACCCATGACATCAAGGCCGTTTGCGTTGTGCACAACGAAACCTCGACCGGAGCGGTGACGCCGGTTGCGAAGGTGCGCAAGGCGATTGATGCGGCCGGCCATCCGGCGCTTTTGATGGCAGACACGATTTCGTCGCTGGCATCTGTCGATTTCCGCCATGACGAATGGGGCGTGGACGTTACCGTGTCCGGCTCCCAGAAGGGTCTGATGCTGCCGCCGGGTCTGTCTTTCAATGCGGTCAGTGAAAAGGCCCTCAAGGCTTCCGAGACTGCAGGCCTGAAGCATTCGTACTGGAGCTGGGATGAAATGGCCGGTCCGAACGAAACCGGCTACTTCCCCTACACCCCGGCGACCAACCTTCTCTATGGTCTGAATGAAGCGATTGACATGCTCCACGAAGAGGGGCTGGACAACGTCTTTGCCCGTCACAAGCGCCATGCCGAGGCCACCCGCGCGGCGGTTGAAGCCTGGGGGCTTGAGGTTCTGTGCAAGGTGCCTGAACACCGGTCGCCGGTCCTGACTGCCGTGATGGTGCCCGAGGGGCATTCCGCCGATCACTTCCGGTCCGTCACATTGCAGCACTATGACATGTCACTGGGCAACGGCCTGTCAAAGGTTGCAGACCGCGTGTTCCGCATCGGCCATTTGGGTGATTTCAACGATCTGATGCTGTGCGGCACCCTGTCAGGTGTGGAAATGGGCCTGCGTGATGCCGGTATCCCGCACCGGGCCGGCGGCGTTCAGGCTGCACTTGATGTGCTGGGCCGCAAATTTGACGCCGAACGTGCTGCGGCATGATATAGACTGACGACGATCGCGGGCGGAGGGAGGGCCGCCCGCGATACCCCTCGACATGTCAAGGGAACGAGTAAGGAAGTGAACCGCGCAAACCGGGTTCCGAAATGGCCTGCGGGCATCGCACCGGTCGCTGCGCAAAATCGAAGCTCTAGGGAGGATCAAATGAAAAAAACATTGCTTGCAACCGCACTTGCTTCGCTGATGGCCGTTCCGGCCGCAGCGGCGGACCTGACACTGAAATTCGGCCATGTCGGCGCGCCGGGTTCCTTGTTCGAAGCCACGGTGAACCACTACGCAGCCTGCGTTGGCGACAAGTCCGGCGGCGCCATCGAGGTGCAAACCTTTGGCTCATCTCAGTTGGGTAAGGACAAGGAACTGCTTCAGAAGCTGAAGCTTGGTCAGGTGGATTTTGCGCTGCCGTCATCCATCATGTCGTCGGTAAGTGATGTCTTTGGCATCTTTGAAATGCCCTACATCATCAAGGATCGCGATCACATGCGTCGCGTTCAGGATGCCATGATGGACGATTTCCAGAGCGCTGCTCAGGCCAATGGTTACTACATTGTCGGTCTGGCTGAAAACGGCTTCCGTCACATCACCAACAACGTGCGTCCTATCAACGTTCCGGCGGACCTCGAAGGTGTCAAGCTGCGGACACCGAATGGTGCCTGGCGTGTGAAGATGTTCCAGCAGTATGGCGCCAACCCGACGCCGATGGCATTTTCGGACGTGTTCACCGCCCTGCAGACGGGCGTGATCGATGGTCAGGAAAACCCGTATGCGCAGATCGCCTCGGCCAAGTTCCAGGAAGTTCAGAAATACCTGTCGATCACCGGCCACGTTTATACACCGGCCTATATCCTCGCCTCGGACAAGCAGTTTTCCGGGCACTCGGATGAGGTGAAGCAGGTTCTGACAGACTGTGCGACCGAAACCCAGACATTCACCTATGAGAAGGCCGCTCAGCTTGAGACCGACCTTCTTCAGGAGATCAAGGATGCCGGCGTCGAAGTGAACGAGGCCGACAAGGATGCCTTCATCGAAGCATCCAAGCCGATCTACGAAGGTTTTGCGGCCGAAGTCGATGGCGCCCAGGAGATGATCGATCAGGTTCTTGGCCTCGGCCAATCTGGCTGATCCCGGATGGCTTTACCGGCGGCCTGAAAAGGGCCGCCGGTTCATATCCTAACTCTGACATTGTCCGACATGGAGCCGCTCGTTTTCGGGCGGTATGTTCTGGGTCGGGTCTCATGCGAAAAGAAAGCAAACATGACAGTTCTGAATCGCATCCACCGGTTTCTCAGTAGAATCCTGGAGGGCGTCACCATCGTGCTGATGGTCATGCTGACGACGATCGTGATCGTCGCGGTGATTGCACGCCTGATGGGGCAAAGCTTTTCCTGGTATGACGAAGTCGCCGCGATCATGCTGGCCTGGATCACCTATTACGGGTCGGCCCTGGCAGCCCTGCATCGCCGACACATAGGGTTCGACTCGGTGCTTCTGGCGTTGGCGCCGCAGTTTCGCATGGGCGCGGTTCTCTTGGGGGAATTGCTGGTCCTGACCTTCTTCGTGTTGATGGCTCGGGCCGGATTTCAGGTTCTCGAGGTGCTGGCGGGCGACAGGCTTGTCTCACTGACATGGGTGCCCATTCAGTTCACCCAATCTGTCATTCCGATCGGGGCGATCCTGTTCATCATATGTCAGCTTGTCAGCCTGCCCGACTACTGGATGAAGACCAAACGCGGTATCTCGCTTGAACATGCGGAGATCGAGGAAGAGGTCGAAACGGAACTTCATAAGAACAAGGATCGCGCCTGATGCTTATGCTTGCCATTTTCCTGGCCCTTGTGGCGATGATCTGTATCAACGTGCCGATCGCCGTGGCCCTTGCGCTTGCCGGTGTCCTTGGGCTGCTGGTCTCTGAAGGGCCTTCAAGCCTCGTGACCATAGCGCTCGACATGTATGACGGATCCACCAAATTCTCACTGATCGCGATCCCGATGTTCGTGCTTGCCGGCGCCATCATGAACGCCGGTGGTATTACGGACCGTCTGATCAACTTCGTCTCGGCACTGATCGGCTTCATCCGCGGCGGTCTGGCGATGGTCAACATCGGCGTATCGCTGTTCTTCGCAGAAATATCCGGCTCTGCCGTTGCCGATGTTGCCGCCATGGGTTCGATCTTGATTCCCCAGATGAAAAAGCGCGGCTATTCCAAGGAATTGTCCGCGGCGGTCACATCATCATCGGCATCGCTTGCAATCATCATTCCGCCGTCCATTCCGATGATCCTGTACGCGGCCTCGGCCAATACCTCGGTCGAGCAGCTTTTCGTTGCCGGTATCGTGCCGGGCTTGTTGGGGGCGTTCGGCCTGATGACGGTCGCCTACATCTTCGCCCGCCGCTACAACTTGCCGACCGAGGAAGCGTTCAACATTCCGCGCCTTCGGGAAACCTTCATCGACGCTCTGCCCGCTTTCACCCTGCCGGTCATCATTCTTGGCGGTATCTTCGGTGGCTTCGTGACCGCAACCGAGGCCGCTGGCCTGGCGGTTCTTGGCGCCATCGTGGTGTCGGGTTGGTACAACCAGATCGACCTCAAGCATTTGCGCCGTGCCATGCTGGACGGCGGGATGCAGACAGCTGTCGTGATGCTTCTGGTCGCGGCGTCCGTTCTGATGGGTGGGTTCCTGACACGGGCCCAGATCCCGCAGCAACTGGCCGAAGGGATCCTGTCCATCACGTCGCAGCAGTGGATGATCCTTCTGATCCTCAACTTCTTCTTCCTGATCATCGGGTTCTTCCTGCATTCGGCGGCGGCCATCATCCTGGTGGTGCCGATTGTGATCCCGCTGATCACCGCGGCCGGCATCGACCCTGTGCATTTCGGCTTGGTCGTTACGCTGAACCTTGCGATCGGTCAGCAGACACCGCCAGTCGCCTCGGTGCTGATTACGGCCTGTGCTGTTGCGCGTGCGAATATCTGGGAAGTGTCCAAGGTCAACATCTGGTTCATTCTTGTGCTGCTGGCTGTCCTGATGCTGTGTACCTACGTGCCTTCTGTTCCGCTGTTCCTTGTCGAATACTTCTACAGGTAAGGGGCCGTCATGACCGAACTGACCCATGAGATTCGCGGGCATACCCTGTGGATCGAGTTCAACCGACCGCAAGCCCGCAACGCCCTGACCTTCGAGATGTACGAGGGGCTTGCGGACCTGTGCCGCACTGTCCCAACGGATGGTACTCTGCGGGCGGTGGTTCTGTCGGGTGCCGGCGGCAAGGCGTTTGCCGCTGGCACCGACATGACCCAGTTTCGGGCCTTTGACAAAGCGCAAGACGCCTTGGATTACGAGGCGCGGATTGATGCGGTGCTGGATGCAGTGGAGCGCTGCCCACTGCCCACGGTGGCGGCGATCAACGGCGCCTGTACCGGTGGCGGTGCCGCGATCGCTGCGGCATGTGACGTGCGTATCGCGGCTTCGAACCTCAAGTTCGGGTTCCCCATCGCACGCACGCTTGGCAATTGCCTTGCTGCGGCCAATCTTGCGCGGCTGTCGTCCTTGATGGGGGCCGGACGCGTGCGCGAAATGATTTTCACCGCCCGCCTGATCGAAGCAGATGAGGCGCATGCCTGTGGCTTGATCTCTGAAATCCTGCCCGATGAGGATGCGTTGATGGCGCGCGCAGCGGCGTTGGCCGACCATCTTGCGCAGATGGCGCCCCTGACCCTGCGCGCCACCAAGGAGGCGATGCGCCGCACGCAGGCCGCCGCCCGCGCCGAGGACGCCGATCTGATCGAGATGTGCTACATGAGTAACGATTTCCGGCATGGGCTTGAGGCCTTCCTTGCCAAGCAAAAACCGGAATGGACGGGAACATGACCAAAGGATCCGAAACCGGCCCCCTGGCCGGAATGAAAGTCATCGAACTCGCGCATATCATGGCTGGCCCGGTCTGTGGCTTGATGCTGGCCGATATGGGCGCGGATGTGATCAAGGTGGAAAAGCCCGATGGCGATGACAGCCGCAGGTTTGTTCCGCCCGCGATAAACGGTGAATCCGCTGCTTACATGATGATGAACCGCAACAAGCGTGGCATCGCCCTCAACCTCAAGCAGCCCGAAGCCGTCACGGCGCTGCGGCGCCTTCTGGAAGAAGCCGACGTAGTGATCGAGAATTACCGCATGGGTACTATGGAACGTCTTGGATTGGGCTATGAAGAGTTGCGCGCCCTCAATCCTCGTTTGATCTATTGCGAGATTTCGGGATTTGGCCGCACCGGGCCTTATGCGCAACGCGGCGGATTTGACCTGATCGCGCAGGGCATGTCCGGGTTGATGTCGATTACTGGCGAAGGTCCGGGCCGACCACCTGTAAAACCCGGCGCCCCGATTTCCGATATCACCGCCGGCATCATCGCGGCCATGGGCGTATCGGCGGCCTATGCGCGGATGCTGCAAACCGGTGAGGGGCAAAAGGTTGATACATCGCTTTTTGAGGCGGCGATAACCCAGACATATTGGCAGTCCGCCATTGCTTTTGCCACCGGGGTTGCCCCCGGTCCGCTTGGGTCTGCCCATCCGCTCAATGCGCCGTATCAGTCTTTCCGCACGGCGGATGGTTGGATCAATGTGGGGGCCGCCAATCAGCGAAACTGGTTGCGGTTTCTCGAGGTGATCGGCGCGCACGAATTGGGCGAAGATCCTCGCTTTGCCAATAATCATGACCGCATGCAGCATCTGGCTGAGTTGGAAGTCATCCTGAATGAAAAGCTGGCCACCGCGACCACGGAAACGTGGCTTGACCGGATGGAGAAGGCCGGCCTGCCCGCCGGTCCGGTGCTGGACATTCTGGAAATGCAGGCTGATCCGCAGGCCTTGGCCCGCGACATGATCGTCGAGTTGGACCATCCAGGGGCAGGTCCGGTCAAAACTCTGGGGCATCCTGTGAAGTTCAGTGAAACGCCGGCCTCGATCCGGAGTGCGGCACCCGTTCTGGGCCAGCACAGCCGCGAGGTTCTGTCCGAGGCAGGTTATGACGCGGCCGCAATTGACGCGATGATCACGGCTGGCGCCGTCATCGCGTCCTGAATGCCATGACCCAAGCCGCCACCCCGGACGTGGATCACCTGGTTGAGTTGCTGGCTTCGGCGCGGCGGGGTGGTCCCAAGGTGCCGTTGGAGGCGGGCCACGGTCTGACCCGTGCGCAGGCATTCGATGTGCAGACACGCCTTGTCGCAGAGTTCGGTCCCGTGGGAGGCTACAAAGTGGCCTGCCCGCCGGGGGCGCCTGTCGTGATCGCTCCGATCTTTGCAAAGGATATCGCGGTGTCTCATGCTGAAGTCGCGTTTCCGCGTGACGCTCAGGTAGGCATCGAACTGGAATACGCCTATCGACTGACCGCGCCGTTACCGTCGCCAACCGCACCCGATTTCAAGGATCGTCTGCGCGCGTCTGTCGAATTGTTGCCAGCGATCGAACTGGTTCACGCACGGCTTGAGGATGCGTCTTCGGCGGATCCCATCCTGAAAATGGCGGACAATCAGATCAACGGAGCACTTGTTCTTGGGACACCGCTGCCAAAGGGATCATCTGTCGATGTGACGCGGGCCAGTGGCGATCTGAGGGCCGGGGACGAGGTGCTTTTGGATGGGGTTGCGAAAGTCCCGGGTGGAGACGCCTTCGAGACGCTGCACATGTTCGCGCTCAATATCGGATCGCATTGTGGCGGTTTTCAGCCCGGACAGGTTGTCATCACAGGATCGCTCAACGGGTTGCCTTGGGTCAGTCCCGGCCGTGGCGTTCTGGGTCGTATCGATGGGCTTGGGGACGTCAGTCTGACACTTTCCAGCGCGTGATCAGTGCCCATGGCCAAAGGTGCGGTGTTGCGCAGAATTGGGCCTGACCTTGCTTATATCCTCGACAATCTGAATGTCGGGTGGATCTGCGCGCTGTCGCAAAACCTGGGCGTGTCATGTCCTGAAAAAAGACCGTCCATTTCGACAAGAACGGTTTTCCATCCCCGTGCCGCCGCCCCCAGAATATCGGTATGCAGTGTGTCGCCGCACATCACGATCCGATCCCGCGGAATGCCGGGCAGGGTCGCTTCTATCCTCTCATAAACTTGGGGAAACGGTTTGCCGAAAAAGCGGATATCGGAAACCCCTTGATCCGCAAGAAGATGACCGAAATACCCAGGCTCCAGTGAAAAGCCGTGTTCGCGGGGCGCAACCAGGTCGGCATTCGCAATCACCACCGGCCTTGGTATCTTTCGCAGCGAATTTTCCAGAATATCCTGTCGCGCCGCAGACCACGCTTCGGTCGACAGGAACACGAATCCATCCACGGCATCGTAACAGGCAGGATCATCCAGCAGACGGCGGGTCGGAGCCGGAATGTCCGATAGATCATCCTGTGCCGCGGCTATACATCCCCACAGCCGGGTCTCTAGGGCTGCCAGTGTGGCATCGCGGCTTGTGACGATCTCGCTATCTCGGACAGGCATCGACAGCTTCTCGAACTTCGCGGTTGCGTCATCATGATGGTAACTGGCCGCGTTGGACAGAATACGAATTTGGTGACCGGCGCGGCGCAGGTCGGCAAGGCGTCCGGACGCCCCCGGAATAGCGCTTTCCCCGACATTCAGAACGCCATACGCATCAAAAATGAAAGCATCGGCATGATCGGCGATGTCCAGCAAGGAGCTGATAGTCGTCGTGCCGGGCGCACAGTCTGCCATCGGCAAGCGATGTCGAACCGCCTCGTAGCGCTCGAATATGGTGGCGACATTGTCCATCTCAGCGGTGACCCCCCTTGAAACCAGCGAAGGACGGCGCCGTCGCGTCCGGGAGTGTCTGCCTTGAACTCAAGGCAACTGCAACGACCGGTTGAGACCGCCCTGCTGCGACAGATTTCCGCGACCGGCGTGCCTTCCTCCCCCTGCTTCAAGATGACCGCCTTCTGCGCGTCCGAAAACGTGCTTGCTTTCATGCGGTTCCACGCCTCTCCCAGCCAGGAAAACGTAGCGGAATACTCCAGCTTCAAACGGTCCACATTTCGAGGGGCAGATCAGCAACCCTGAACCACCAACCCCAAGCGTGCGCAGCCAGCGGGGCGGAAGGGGTGATCCATGTTCGGATTCGTCCATTGGTGAGCGTTCATACCCACTCCAAACACGCAGCCCAAGTGCAGCCCAGAGAGGGCTTTCTTGACGGCGCGCTGTTCGAAAAATCAGCTAAGTCAGTGATTTCAGTGGTGAGCCGTGCAGGACTGTGCGGGGTGAGGGAAATCAACGGCTTGCGCTGGCGAACCGGAAAACCTCACCCCTTGATTTGATTGGGCTTTTCGGGCCTCTGGCGAACCGTTCTAGAGGTTCCAGAAATCGAAAGGCCGCTGACTGGGCTGGCACCCGCGTCAACGGCCAAATCGAAAAGTTTGCAAGAGATGGATACAAGATTGCAGGCGTGATCGCAATCGCGGGAGGGGCCGATGTCTGAGCTTCTCCCCTTCTGCAAGATCAAGCTGCAATACCTGCTGGAGATGGTCACGGACCACGAGCTGGACGATAACGCCCTGCGCTTGGCGCTCTACCTGGCGCTGGCCCATGCCGATCATGAGACCGGCGAGAGCCGCCCGTCCTTCGAGACCATAGGCGCGGCCATCGGCAAGCACGCCAAATCGGTGAAGCGGGCGCTGAACAAGGTCGAGGCGGCGGGCTACATGACCGTGGAGCGCGGGACCAATAAGGGGAAATCCTCGCGCTACCGCCCGACCGAAGCAGCCCTGAAACGGGCTACGGATCGCCGCCGGGAGGGGGACAAGGTTGTCCCGCTTAGCCGCTCCAAAGGGGGACAATCCTGTCCGCAAAGCGGGACAGACCTGTCCGGCAAAGGAGGACAGGATCGCCCCCCGAACAGAGAACAAGAACTTAGAAAAGAACGAGGGCGCGCGTCCGCGCCGGATTTGCCCGATGAAGGGCAATCCGGCGGAACGCGCCCGGACCTGGTGTTTGTCCCGAGGGGCATCTGCTTTGTCCGGGATTGGGATGCACGGCTGGCCCGGGAAGGCATGACCACGCTGGAACGCAGCCTGCCCCTGTCCCCGCACGAGCATCACCTGGGCTTCTGGCTTCCGGCCCGGACACCGGCCCCGGTGGACAGCGCGGAATGGCAGGCGCAATTGTGTCTTCTGCGGGATGTCATCCGTCAGGCGCAGGATGGCGCATGCGCCGCGGCGTCCGCACCCTGCATCACGTCCTTTGCGCCGCGTCAGATGCAGCGTGCGTCACGTCTTCCGCAGGATTTTGCTCCAACCGTGGGAGAGAACCGTCATGCGGTCTGAGGAAACAGCAAGGCGACCCATGTCATACGCTGGCGCTTCTGACACGGGACCTTGCGAGGGGCGGCAAGCCTCCCCTTCGAACCCCACCGGCGCGGGAAAAGCCCGCGCAAAGGAGCCGCTGACGGAGACCTTCGTCTTCCGTTGCACGGCGGCTGAGAAAGCCGACCTACGCGCCAAGGCCGAGGCCGCTGGCCTGCCCGCCGCGACGCTCCTACGCGAGGCGCTTGGCCTGACCGAGGCGCGCCGACGCAAGCCAGTGCCGCGCGTCGATCCGGCGCTGGTGCTGGCGGTCGGACGGATCGGCGGCAACCTCAACCAGATCGCGCGCTGGCTGAACCGTGCGATGCTGGTGGGGCGCACCGATCTCGACAGTCTGACCGTCGCGCGCCGCCTGTTGGTGATCGAACGCCAGCTTGCCCAGATAGTTGAGGCGGCGCGGCGGTGCTGATCAAATTCTTCCCAAACGGCAAAGGCGCGGGCGCGGGGCCAGTCGGCTCTCTCGTCGCCGAGCGCGTGCTTGCCTCTGACGCCGTAGTCCATGTCTATTCCTCGTTTCCGAATGGCGCTCGATTGC
>JALQUE010000069.1 GCA_023260815.1 Roseovarius sp. | reverse complement strand
CCGCGCCGACTTCGCTGATTTCAGGGGCCTGTTCGAGCACGGTCACATCGGCGCCCCGCAGCGCAAGCGCGCGCGCGACCGTCAGGCCGCCGATGCCCGCCCCGATCACCAGTATCTTTGTGTCCAGCAAACTCATGGCGTCCTATTGGAACGAAAAACGCCGGAGCAAAAGCCCCGGCGTTCATGATTGATTGTGATCATCACGTTCAGTCGTCGCGATGAACCTTCTCTCGACGCTCGTGGCGCTCCTGCGCTTCGAGGCTCATTGTCGCGATGGGGCGTGCATCCAGCCGCTTGAGGCTGATCGGCTCGCCGGTGACTTCGCAGTAGCCGTATTCGCCATTTTCGATTCGGCGCAGCGCAGCGTCGATCTTGGCGACCAGCTTGCGTTGCCGATCCCGAGTGCGCAGTTCCAGTGCGCGGTCCGTTTCTTCGCTGGCACGGTCCGCAACATCGGGAATCGCGCGGGTCCCGTCTTGCAGCCCTTCAATCGTGTCGCGGCTATCTTCCAGAAGGTCGTTTTTCCAATTAATCAATTTGCGACGAAAATACTCAAGTTGCCGGTCATTCATGAACGGCTCATCTTCGGCCGGGTGATAATCCTCGGGCAGAAAGACTTCGGCTTTCATTTTGTTCCCCTTATCAAGGCCAACGTCTGGCATAATAGTCTCCTCAGATCGCGGCGCTTCCTGGCGCAGGAACTACACTCCGAGGCCGGGAATGTCACTAGGCAATCACGCTGCATTGATGTGTTTTATCTATGGGCTTAGTGTGCAATTCTCGTGGATTGGCTATCCCTGCGCAAAGGAGCGAAACCGTTATGAAATTCGAAGGGACCGACTCCTATGTCGCGACCGGCGATCTGACCGTGGCCGTGAATGCCGCGGTGACGCTGGAACGTCCTTTGCTGGTCAAGGGCGAGCCTGGCACAGGCAAGACAGAGCTTGCGCGACAGGTGGCACAGGCTCTGGGTCTTCGGATGATCGAGTGGAACATAAAGTCCACCACCAAGGCGCAGCAGGGGCTTTACGAGTATGACGCGGTCTCGCGGTTGCGCGACAGCCAACTTGGCGATGAGCGCGTACACGATGTGCGCAACTACATCCGCAAGGGCAAGCTTTGGGACGCGTTCGAAACCGATGAAAAGGTCGTGCTGCTGATCGACGAGATCGACAAGGCCGATATCGAGTTTCCAAACGACCTGCTTCAAGAACTCGACCGGATGGAGTTTTATGTCTACGAGACCGGCGAGACGATCCGCGCGCGAAACCGGCCCATCGTCATCATCACCTCGAACAACGAAAAGGAACTTCCCGATGCGTTCCTGCGCCGTTGTTTTTTCCACTACATCCGCTTTCCCGACTTGGAAACGATGAAACAGATCGTCGAAGTTCACCATCCCGGCATCAAGGACCAGCTTCTGACAACCGCATTGACGCAGTTCTACGAGATCCGCGACCAGTCTGGCCTGCGAAAAAAGCCATCAACCTCCGAGGTGCTGGATTGGTTGAAACTGCTTCTGGCAGAAGACCTGAGCCACGAAGACCTAAAGCGCGACGGGGCCGATGCCCTGCCGAAATTACATGGCGCACTTTTGAAAAACGAACAGGATGTGCATCTTTTCGAGCGACTGGCCTTTATGGCCCGACGATCCCGTTAAGATCGCCTGACTTCCTCATGACCCTGTTTTTCCAATATAAAAAGACAATGTCCTGTGACAGGAATTTGGAAAAACACGCCGGTCACAATTTTGCCCCCAGCCTACCTTATCTTGGACAGCAAGGTACGTTTAACAGGTCAGGTTCCATTGCCCGCGTCAATCGCCGCGGTGATGATCCGGCCTGCTATGCGTCCGGTCAGCCTGAAAGACATGGCCTTGGAACCTGTGTGCGGGACGATGTCGGCCCGTTTCGAGTGATGGTAAAATCGGGTTTCGGGGGGGTCATGCGCCGCATTATAATTCCACTTTGTCTGGCGCTTGGGGCCTGCGTGCCCGGATCGGTCAGTGAGATGCCGTCGCGTGCCGCGACTCATGAAGACAGTTCAATGCCGGCGATGAAGATGTTCGCCGGAACCCCGCCCAGACCGCCGACGCGATCAAATCGGGATATCGAACGCGATTTTCTTGAATTGGCTTTCCAGTTGGAATCGGGGCGTGCCCTACCCTATCTGTCGCGCTTCAACGGTCCGATCACAATTCGCGTCACCGGGGCACCGCCACCCACCCTGATGCCGGATCTCAACCGGTTGGTGACACGGCTTCGGACCGAGGCCGGCATCAACGTCGTGGCTGTGCGCGGCGGCGAGGCAAATATCACGATCGAAGCGGTTTCCCGCTCCGAGATACGGCGTCACCTGCCGCAGGCTGCCTGCTTCGTGGTTCCCAATATCTCAAGCCTGTCCGAGTACAGCAGCGCGCGTCATACGCGCGCCACGAACTGGAGCCTGTTGACCGAGCGTCAGAGATTGGCTGTTTTTCTGCCCAACGACTCTTCCCCTCAGGAAGTGCGCGACTGCCTGCACGAAGAGGTCGCACAGGCCATAGGCCCGTTGAACGATCTCTATCGTCTGCCGGACTCGGTTTTCAACGATGACAATGTTCATACAGTGCTGAGCAGCTTCGACATGCTGATACTGCGCGCCTATTATGCACCGGAATTGCGATCGGGCATGACCCGTTCCGAGGTTGCCGCGCGCCTGCCCGGCATCCTGAGCCGTCTTAATCCCGAGGGCGATACCATTGCGCCACGCAACGCCACATCTACCCCGCGCGCATGGGTGCGTGCGATCCAGACGGCGCTTGGCCCCGGCGCACGCCCTCCTGAACGTCGAGAGGCCGCCCTTGAAGCGTTGCGTATCGCGCAGGCTGTGGGCTGGCGCGATCACCGGCTTGCCTTCAGCCATTTTGCCCTTGGCCGCCTGACGCAATCGACCGACCCTGATTTTGCACACGAGCAATTTCGGATCGCCGATCGCATCTATCGCCAGACCCCTGGGACGGACCTGCACCGCGCCTATACGGCCTCTCAATTGGCGGCCTACGCAATCAGCGAGGGGCGCGGGCAGGATGCGCTTGCGCTGGTTGAACCACATCTGGCCGTCGCCGAAAGCCATGAAAATGCGGCTCTTCTGGCCACACTCATGATGCTTCAGGCCGAGGCGCTGGATCAGGTCGGCCGCGTCGCAGAAGCGCATGCCGTTCGGCTGGACAGTCTGGGCTGGGCACGATACGGGTTCGGGGCGGATTGGGCTGTGCGCGCAAAGCTGCGTGAAATCACCACGCTCAATCCGATCAGAGGATCAGACGGGTAGCACGAGCATATGATCATCATCGTCGGAGCCATTCTGGGCGCCACCATCGGAGCCATGATCGCCAAGCGCCGCAAGGGCAAATTGGCCGACATCCTCCAATACGCCTTTGTCTACGCGCTGGTGTTCACGCTGGCCGGTCTGTTCCTCACGTTGATCATCCACCGCGCCTCGCTCTAAGGGGGCGCGCATGTTCCTGCCGTTCTTCGAAAACCTTCGCAAGGCCGGCATTCCGGTCAGCCTGCGCGAATACCTGACCTTTCTGGAAGCGATGACGGCGAATCTGGTCACGTATGATCTGGAGGGGTTCTACTATCTGGCGCGCACGTCGATGGTGAAAGACGAGCGGATGATCGACCGTTTCGACCGCGCCTTCGCCGCCAGTTTCCAAGGCCTGGAAGAGCTTTCGGCCGCAGATGTGCTGAACGCTGTGGACCTGCCTGCCGATTGGCTGGAGAAGCTGGCCGAAAAGCACCTCAGCGATGAGCAGAAAGCCGAGATCGAGGCGCTTGGCGGCTTCGACAAGTTGATGGAAACCCTCAAGGAGCGGCTGCGCGATCAGCAGGGTCGCCACCAGGGGGGGAACAAATGGATCGGCACCGCTGGAACGTCACCTTTCGGCGCATATGGCTATAACCCGGAAGGCGTGCGGATCGGTCAGGACGAGTCCCGCCACCGTCGCGCCGTGAAGGTCTGGGACAAGCGCGAGTTCCGTAATCTCGACGACACCGTCGAATTGGGAACCCGCAACATCAAGGTCGCACTCAAACGGCTGCGGCAATGGGCACGGAGCGGTGCCGCCGACGAGCTGGATCTTGACGGCACCATTCGCGCCACCGCCGAGCACGGCTATCTCGACGTCCAGACCCGCCCCGAGCGGCGCAATGCCGTCAAGGTTCTGCTTTTCCTGGATGTCGGCGGATCGATGGACCCGCATGTGAAAGTGGTCGAAGAGCTGTTCAGCGCGGCGCGAGCCGAATTCAAGCACATGGAATATTTCTATTTCCATAACTGCCTCTATGAGGGGGTCTGGCGTGACAATAGCCGCCGCTGGGATGCGCAGACGCCGACATGGGATGTGCTGCATACCTATGGCGCGGACTACAAATGCATCTTCGTGGGGGACGCCAGCATGAGCCCCTACGAGATCGCCTATCCCGGCGGCGCAAACGAGCATTGGAACCCCGAGTCCGGTCAGGTCTGGCTGGAACGCGCGCGCAACCAATGGCCAAGCCATGTCTGGATCAACCCGGTGCCTGAACACTATTGGGGGCACACGCATTCGATCCGCATGATCAACGAGATCTTCGAGGGGCGCATGGTGCCGATGACCTTGCAGGGCATTGATCGGGGTATGCGCGATCTGGTGCGCTGAACCTCGTACCGTCCGATATGCAAAGGCCGCCCGGACAGGCGACCTTTGACATGTTCAAGGTATGGTCCCGGATCAGGTCAATGGCCGATCAGGGCCGGAACGATGGTCACGATCGCCGGGAAGAAGAACAGTATCCCCAAACCCACCACCTGGATCAGCACGAACGGGGCAACCCCGCGATAGATATGCCCGGTGGTCACCTCTTTCGGCGCAACCCCTCTTAGATAGAACAGCGCAAAACCGAATGGTGGCGTCAGGAAACTGGTCTGAAGGTTGACCGCAATCATGATTGTCACCCATTTCGGATCGAACGTGCCGCCATAGATCACCGGCCCGACAATCGGGATGACGATGTAGATGATCTCGAGGAAATCCAGCACGAACCCCAGGATGAACAACACCAGCATCACGATCAGGAAGACTTTGTATTCATTGTCGAAGCTGCGCAGGAATTGCTGGATATAGTGCTCTCCTCCGAAGGAGATCACGACAAGGTTCAGCAATTGCGAGCCGATCAGAATGGTAAAGACCATCGAGGTAACCTTGGCGGTCTCGCGCACCACCGGGGTCAGCACACCGCCTGCAAACAGCACCCAGCACGCATAGATCAGACCGAAAACCGCATAGAGATACGCGGCATAGGCACCAAAGAACGCCAACCAGCTTTCCAGAGGCACATCTGCCTGATTGATACGCAAATCGAAATTGATCCCCAAAAGGATCGCCACGATAATGGCCAGTGTCGCGAAGATGATGACCTTGCCGGACCGATCCTCATCTCTCAATCGGCGATAGGCCGCCAACATGATCGCGCCCCCTGCCCCCAAGGCCGCGGCGGGCGTCGGGTTGGTGATCCCCCCGAGGATCGACCCAAGCACCGCCACGATCAGAACCAGCGGCGGAAAGACCACGCGGATGAGATCGTTCTGCGCAAGGCGCGTCACCGCATGAGCGCATCCATACAGCGCCATCGCATAGGGAATCGCCAGCAGCACGAGCGACACCCCGGCACTGGTGGAGGGCGCGATCAGGATGATGTCCACGATCAGCCCCAAAACGATCCCGAGCGCGCCGATCAACAACGGCGCCGGAGTGGCTGTGGGGCGCACGCCACGCGCCACCACAAGGATCAGCGAAAGCAGCAGAAGGATCGTCGCGACGCCTGTGCCGATCGGTGCGGCATCGGCCTCTTTCTGGGCAACACGTTCGGCGATCTGTTCAGGGCTGAGGCGCGTGCTTTCTTCAAGACCGCCCGCCTCATCGATGGCCTTTTGTTCCGCGACCGCCTCGTCCCACGCTTCTTGGCCATGCAACTCGATCATCGCGGCCTGGCACTCTTCGCCGACATTGGTCCGCAGCGACGCCGACGCACCGCGGTCCGTGAAGCTGTCGACCTGCAAGCTTTGCGAGCCGATGATATTGATCTGACCAAGCAGGATCATCCCCGCGATCAGCGCCGCTGGAACACCCACGAACCATGTGAACGCCTCGTTGCGGGTCAACGGCTCGGCATTTGCACGGCCCAGTTCGACCGCGGGCGCGCGGCTTGGATTGAACAGCGCGTATCCGAACGCATAAAGCGCATACAGCAGCGCCAACAGAATACCGGGCAACAAGGCGGCCTGAAATAGCGTGCCCACCGACACGACAGCCGGCTCTCCCAGATAGGTCAGGGCGTCCGTGCAGCCCGCGATTTGCGCGCGCGTCTCTTGCGCGGAGGAATAGAGATCCCCTGCAAGCGTGCCCAGCAGGACGATCACGATTGAGGGCGGAATGATCTGACCCAAGGTGCCGCTTGCCGCGATGACGCCGGTTGCGATCTCGGGGCTGTAATTGTTGCGCAACATAGTGGGCA